>NZ_VILC01000002.1:55556-120000 GCF_009712065.1 Aphanizomenon sp. UHCC 0183
TGTGAATAATTTGGCAGGATTGTATGAATCTCAAGGTAAATATTCAGAAGCTGAAAATTTAGCTAAACAAGCAACCCTTCCCGCATTTAATACAGAAACAGCGTTAACCTTACTAGAAAGAATAGAAAATAATCCTGAACTATTGTCATCTATTCAAGAATCTTTGCAACAGCAAACAGACGCATCTGATGACAATACATAAAAACAGGTTTACGATGCAATCATAAAATTGTCTGAATCAGGATATCCAGGATTATAGGATTTACAGGATGATAAGTGTCAAAATACTTGATAAATTATTAAAATCCTGAAGAAGATCATGCTTGAGTTAAATAAATATAGTGCAATTTTGTGGGAAACCCTCACAAAACTAATTTTGATTCGCGTAATTCATCATCATAGCAGTATGCACCTAAATGAAATATATCTTAAGCCCCCTCCTCGCTTGCGGGGAGGGGGTTGGGGGTGGGGTTCTTATATCTCACTCAACCGAGAACCACTATAACTTATCAAAAACCATTGAGAATAACTACAAAAACCATAAATAGAAAACTACTTAGATAGAAAATGACGCAATAATCAAAGTAAAATCCCTAAATGATCCATAACAATTACTCTTATACATATCATTCTATAAATCCTATAATCCTGGACATCCTGATTCAGACAATTATTCCCAAAGCATCAGATAACAATCCAGAAAAATACTCTCATCATCCATTCATAACCCATCACCAAAAAAAGATAATAAAGCTATTGACTTCTCATTTTAAATATGTTATCCTAAACTTGATAAGGAAGAACTGCCTCACAAATAGACAACTTGACTCTCCGCGCCTCTGCGTCTCTGCGTGAGAAAAAATCATAGTGATGCAGCCCAAGCAGTAGGTTTCAAGAAAAAATCAGAACGGAAACGTCCCACCAAAAAGAAAACCGAGTAGATAGACAAGGATATTCTGATGATCTTAGAATGAGCGATCGCACTTATATTTTTTCTAAGATCAAAAAGTAGTGATATGGGAAAGTAGGATCAACATATTCTTCCCTCACTATCAAACCAGCTTTAGCAACAGATTCCAAAAACCGCTTTTTAGGATATCCTTTCAATCCCAATTCCCAATAATGTTCATCACAAAGTGGTGTTGTACTCCAAAATTGGGGAATTTCCCAGAGTAAATGTCTGGCTTTAAGTAGAAAAGAAGTTTTGATTTGCAATGACAGATATTGAGTAGTATTGGGAATCGAAATTACCAAATATTTCTTAGTAACTGCGGCGAGTTTTTGCAATGCTAATTCAGATTTTTCGTAAGGGAAATGTTCTAATACCTGAAACAGAACAATTGCATCAAACTTATCTTTTGGTAGTATAAAGTCCGCCGTCAAATCCAAGATTATATCTGGTTTGAGACTGGGATCAATATCCGCAGTAGTTACATTATAATTACTTTGTCGGAGTATTTCTGTAAGCAAAGAATTAAAAATACCAATTTCTAGAACATTTTTAACCTGACTACCCAAGGAAAACAATAACCGCGACTGATGATGATAACTAATAAATCTTTCCTTGGAAAGATATTGCGAACTTGTAATCCCTAACGAAGAAATCAATTCCATAGAAAGCCCCCTATTTACTAATGAAAATTCATTTAAAGTTTAGCGTTGGATAATGGCGGTATGAAAACTAAAAATTCCCTTTCTCAAACTCTTTGCGCCTCTGCGTGTTAGCGAAGCGGGGCGAAGCCTGACAAATTCATACTTTCATTCAGCAACGCCTAAACTTTTTTACTAAAACTTAACCCAGTTTCAGCCTTATCAATGATGATAGTATCACCAGAAACAAAAGTATTTTCCAGTAACTTCGTAGCCAGAGGATTTTCTACCTCTCGTTGAATTGAGCGTTTTAATGGACGTGCGCCATAAACTGGATCATAACCAGCTTCCACAAGATGATCACAAGCGGCTTGAGATATCTCGAAAGAGATTTTTTGTTCTTTGAGCAGATTTTCCACCCGTTTAAGTTGAATACGGATAATATGCCCCATTTCTGAACGATTAAGAGCGTGGAAAAGAATTAAGTCATCTATGCGGTTGAGAAATTCGGGACGGAAGTGACTTCGCAAACCTTCCATCACCTTATTACGCATTAAATCATACTTGGAATCATCCCCAGATACATCCAAAATATGTTCACTACCAATGTTGCTAGTCATAACTATGACAGTATTCCGAAAATCTACAGCCCGTCCTTGGGAGTCAGTAACTCTACCATCATCCAATACCTGCAATAAAATATTAAATACATCGGGATGGGCTTTTTCCACTTCATCTAACAGCACCACAGAATAAGGATGTCTGCGAATCGCTTCCGAAAGTTGTCCCCCTTCTTCATAACCAACGTATCCGGGAGGCGCACCCACTAAACGGGAAACCGAGTGTTTTTCCATGTACTCGGACATATCCAAACGCACCAAAGCATCATCCGAATCAAAGAGAAATTGAGCTAAGGCGCGGGCGAGTTCGGTTTTACCCACTCCAGTTGGTCCCATAAACAAAAATGAACCAATAGGTCGCCCAGGGTCTTTCATCCCTGCACGGGCGCGACGAATCGCCGCAGAGACAGCGGAAACGGCTTCTTCTTGACCAATTACCCTTTCATGCAAATGACTTTCTAATTGCAGTAATTTTTGCCGTTCTGATTCCAAAAGGCGATTGACGGGAATTCCTGTCCATTTAGCGACAATTTCGGCAATATCGGCTTCGGTGACTTGTTCGCGCAACAAAGTCGAACCTTGGGTTTGCATTTCTAAAAGTTTCGCTTCTTTAACTTCTCGTTCTCGTTGCACACCTTCTAACTTACCGTACTTCAATTGAGCGGCTTTGTTTAAGTCATAGTCTCGTTCTGCTTGTTCAATCTGCACCCGCATGGCATCTTCTTCTTTCTTCAACCCGCTGATAGATTCTAAAATATGCTTTTCCCCTTGCCATTGTTCATTAAATATTTGCTGTTTAACTGTTAAACTGGCAATTTCTTGTTCAATTCGTTCTAATCTTTCCCTGGTTGGAGAAATACTCTGTTCTTCTCCAGATAATGACAGCTTTTCCATTTCTAGCTGCATTAAACGCCGGTCAATGGTTTCTAATTCCGCAGGTTTGGATGTAATCTCCATTTTCAATTTCGCTGCGGCTTCATCAACTAAGTCTATCGCTTTGTCTGGTAAAAAGCGGTCAGCAATATACCGCGCTGATAAGGTTGCAGCAGCGACTAAAGCGGAATCGGAAATTTTAACATTATGATGCACTTCATAACGTTCTTTTAAACCTCGCAAAATCGAAATTGTATTTTCTACTGTTGGTTGATCTACATATACTTGTTGAAATCTTCTTTCTAATGCTGCATCTTTTTCAATAAATTTGCGATATTCATCTAAGGTAGTTGCCCCAATACAACGCAATTCACCCCGCGCCAACATTGGCTTAAGTAAGTTTCCGGCATCCATTGAACCTTGTTGATTAGAACCAGCCCCGACAACGGTATGCAGTTCATCAATAAAGAGGACTACTTGCCCATTTGATTCCGTAACTTCACGGAGGACATTTTTTAAGCGGTCTTCAAATTCACCTCTATATTTTGCTCCTGCAATCAAGCTACCGATATCCAAGGAAATCAATTGGCGGTTCTTCAAAGATTCAGGAACGTCGCCATTCACCATTCTTTGGGCTAAGGCTTCAGCGATCGCAGTTTTGCCAACTCCAGGCTCACCAATTAATACAGGGTTATTTTTACTACGTCGAGATAGAACCTGGATTACCCGGCGAATTTCATCATCTCTACCAATAACTGGATCTAATTTTCCCGCTTTTGCCTGTTCTGTCAAATCTCGTCCAAATCTTTTTAAAGCTTCCTCTTGCACATCCGCTTCTGCTTTTGGAGATGCTTTGATTTGGGGAGTAGCGCGAACCGATTTAACCCCAAGTTCTACTTGAGCAATATCTATATTTAAGCTTTTAAATAATCTTCTACCAACCCGTTCATCATTACCAAACGCTAAAATTATATGCCCTTCTGAGATTTCCTCCTCTCTCATTTTGGCTCTAATTTCATCGGCTTTGTCTAAGAGTAAATCTAAATTCCGCCCCAGGTAAAGTTGATCACTTTTTCCAACCTTTGGTTGACGTTGGGTAAAAGCCTCTAGTTGTTGTTTGAATCGGACTGAATCAACTTCCGCACGGGTGAGAATGGCTGTAGCTAGGCTGGTAGGCTCTTCTAAAAGGGCGATAATTAAATGTTCAACTTCTAATTGTTGTTGTTTATAAGCACGAACCACGTCTTGGGATTTTGTTACCGCTTCCCAGGCTGTATCAGTAAATTTATCAGGATCTGTAGGCTGCATTTGTAAAATTTTAGATTTTAGACTTGTAATTTAAGTTTAGGGGGGAATTGGGTAATGGATAAAGAAGTTATCTTCCTACCCTCTACCCTAAATTATTCTGGAGTTTTTAATTGAATCAATTCAACTTTATAACCATCTGGATCTTCCACAAAAGCAATTACCGTTGAACCATGTTTCATTGGTCCTGGTTCTCGGACTACTTTACCACCCAGTTGTCCAATGGTCTCACAGGTAGCGTAAATATTATGCACACCCAAGGCGATATGACCATAGGCACTACCTAAATCATACTTTTCTACGCCCCAGTTGTGGGTGAGTTCTAAAACTGAATGATCACTTTCTTCTCCATAACCGACAAAAGCCAGGGTAAATTCTCCCGCTGGATAATCTTTCCGGCGGAGTAACTTCATTCCCAATACATCACAGTAAAATGTTAAGGATTCTTCTAAATTACCGACGCGAAGCATTGTGTGTAGTAATCGCATATTTACCCTTTGTTTAATTCCTGTATCTTATATTCTATAGGGAATTTCCACGAAATCTGCGTTTAATTCTGCTTTTAATTGCTCAACCGTTGGTAACTATATATTAACTAATTTCAGCAACGGCTTGTGGTAAAATTGATTTTAATTTCAGATGGAGGAAATAATTATGATTTCATCACCTTTGATATTACATTTTCCCTCATCAGTGCAAATGACAGATGATCAATTTTTTGATTTCTGTCAAGAAAACCGTGATTTACGCATTGAGAGAAATAGATTTGAAAATATATTAATTATGCCACCTGTTGATTCAGAAACGGGAAATCGAGAATTTCATATTATTGGACAGTTAGCAATTTGGTCAGATGAAAATGGTACAGGAATTGGCTTTTCTTCCAGTGCGGGATTTACACTTTCCACAGGTGCAATACGTTCTCCTGATGCTTCCTAGATAAAGTTAGCAAGATGGGATCAACTTACACCTGCACAACAAAAGAAGTTTGCACCTGATTTTGTGATTGAATTAAGGTCTGCTTCTGATAACTTGTAACCTTTAAAAGATAAAATGCAGGAATATATGCAAGAACCAGGAATCCAATTAGGTTTATTAATTGACCGTAAAAATCGCCGAGTTTATATTTATCATCCTGGAGAAATAGAGGAATGTTTAGAAAATCCTGATACTGTGAGTTGTGAATCTGTTTTATCAGGATTTGTTTTGGATATGAATAAAATTTGGTAAACCAAATAAACGGAAGGAAATTATTATGCTTTCATCTCCCTTAATGTTACAAATGCCTTCATCAATGACAGATGATCAATTTTTTGAATTTTGTCAACTAAACCGTGATTTACGGATTGAGAAAAATAGATTTGGAGATATATCAATTATGTCACCCGCAGGTTCAGAAACAGGAAATAGAGAAGGTAGAATTATCCAACAATTAATGAATTGGACAGATGAAGATGGTACAGGAATAGCATTTTCTTCTAGTACAGGATTTACACTGTCTACAGGTGCGAAACGTTCTCCTGATGCTGCTTGGGTAAAGTTAGAAAGATGGAATCAACTTACACCTGCACAACAAGAGAAGTTTGCACCTATTTGTCCTGATTTTGTGATTGAATTAAGGTCTGCTTCTGATAACTTGCAGCCTTTAAAGGATAAAATGCAGGAATATATACAAGAACCAGGAATCCAATTAGGTTTATTAATTGACCGCAAAAATCGCCGAGTTTATATTTATCGTCCTGGACAAGTAGAAGAGTGTTTAGAAAATCCTGATACTGTGAGTTGTGATCCTATTTTACCGAGGTTTGTGTTGAATATGAGTAAAATTTGGTAGTGATAAAATTGCGAGTGAAAGGAAGCAATCTCTTGACAACCGATAAACCACCTAACGCAAAAATATCTCAAAACCCTTATTCCTCTGTGTCCTCTGCGCCTCCGTGGTTCGTTAATCAGGATAATTTATTTCTTGGAAGTCCCTTACTTAAAAAACAGCTTAGGAACGCAAATTTAATAACCTGCAATTCTGACTTAACCTGAAATGGTGCGTTACGCTGTCGCTAACACACCCTACTTTTGCACTTTATTTAATTCATATTTCTTACCTCTCTACAGACAAGTAAAAAGGTACTTTAAATCTTTAAAAAGGCGTAATAGAGAGTGATTTAACTTTTTTAGTTCCTCTTGGTGGTGAAAAGGTAAAAGTCTGGGGAGTGACATTAGGATTTGCGATTCTATTGAGGATTTTTTCTGTTAATAAGATATCTAATCCTTCACTTTTACCGACTAACTGTACTTGTTTGAGGTTAGCATTGTCTGGTTGCACAAAAGCACTAAATGTAAATCCCTCTTTAGCATCTTTGTAATGATAGACATAGAAAGAATTAGTATCTACAGTAGCCTGATTTCCTTTAATTACTCCATCAATAGCCGAAATAAGATAAGACAAAACATTTTTATCTGATAAATTACTATTAGCAATCTGTTTTCTTTCTTTAGCAGGAATATTTAAAAATGCTGAGGATGATATACTCATAAAAATTCCATCCCCTGATTTATCGAACTTTTGATAAGTAGTGACAGTATATTGCTTTAAATCAGGTCTGTGAATCCAAACCTGTTTACCGTCCGAAACTATTACAGTCAAAGGTTTGATTTCACCTGTAGTTCCTACAGTAGCGATTTCTGAGCGAAACTTTTGATCTGACTGGACAATGGTTTTGGTTTTGAGGTTGATATCAGCATTCACACCTTGACCACCTACTTTGAATTTTAGCTCTGATTCGGTGAGATAGCGATCGCTCTGCAAAAAGCCAGTAATAGCCTTAACCAGCAAGACTAAATCTATTTTTTCTGTAGTCTCATTGGTGGTTGTGGGTTGGAGAGGAGTATTTTGAGGTGGGATAGCATTGACAGCACCACCCAGAAGAGTAATAAGGCTGACAAATGCGATTGTGGATATAGTCAGTTTCATAAGTAATTTGTGATTAAAAGTCAATCATAAACTAGTATTTTATACATTTTGCCAATCTTATACCACATTTTGTGCTAACTCTCCTTCGTGGTTCATTTTTCCCCTAATTAACATAAAACAAAGACGCAGAAAAAACTCTCTGCGCCTTGTGCGTCTCCGCGTGAAAATATTACCTTAAACCATCTCAGCAGTTTGCTGCGCTTGAGGCTGGAACATAAACAGAGAATAAACCACATCACGGCGGATATTCACCATCATATCCAAGAACAACTCATAACCCTCGCTCTTATACTCAATCAGCGGGTCTTTTTGCCCATAACCACGCAAGCCAACCGACTCACGCAAAGCATCCATTTGTTGCAGATGCTCCCGCCATAAAGTATCTATGCGTTGGAGAATAAAGAACCGTTCCGCTTGACGCATTAAACCTGGTTGAATTTGGTCAATTTGCGATTCCTTCATATCATAGGCAATTCGCGCCTGTTCATGGAGGAAAGCCTTAATTTCCACCACCACCATATCCTCCAATTGGCTAGACTGCATATCAGCCAACAGGTAAACAAACTCCTTCACCTTATCCACCAACTTATCCAATTCCCATTCTTCCGAAGGTAAATCAGGGTTGATGTAATAATCAACAATGTCATCCATCGTTTTTTCCGCGTATTTAACCACCTGTTCCTTCAAGTCTTGACCTTCCAATACCCGGCGACGTTCCGCATAGATCGCCCGACGTTGGTTATTCATCACCTCGTCATACTCAAACACCTGTTTACGGATGTCGTAGTAATAAGTTTCGACCTTTTTCTGTGCGCCCTCTAAGCTGCGGGTTAACATTCCCGACTCAATCGGCATATCTTCTTCCACTTGGAAAGCATTCATCAAGCCGGCAACGCGATCGCCCCCAAAGATTCGTAATAGGTTATCCTCTAAACTGAGGAAAAATCTGGTAGTTCCTGGGTCGCCTTGTCTTCCCGCCCGTCCGCGTAATTGATTGTCAATCCGTCTTGATTCGTGACGTTCCGTTCCAATAACGTGCAAACCGCCACGTTCCACCACTTGATCATGTTCGCGGACAGTAAATTCTTCATATTCATGCTTAACCTGCTGGTAAGCTTCCCGCAACTTCTGAATTACCACATCATCTGTCGGGGCTTTTTCCGCCGCCACAGCCACCTTATCTTCTGCTTCCAACTCCGGTAAACTCCGTTCACCGTAAGCCTTAACAGCCACCTCTACAGCCGCTTTTAAAAGCTGTTCTGTTTCCTTGGTTAATTGAGTGGGGAAAATTTCTGGAGAAGCCCGCCAAGTTTTCACCTTTTTACCAGGAACAAAGCCTTGTCCACCACCGCTACCACCCATAGGTAGTCCCGAAGCCCTTTGTACGCCAAATTCATCATCTTCAGGGCTGACAATGCGGGGCATAAAGTATTCCCGTAGTTTCAACCGCGCCATATACTCGGAATTACCACCCAGGATAATATCTGTACCCCGTCCTGCCATGTTAGTAGCGATAGTTACAGCCCCACTGCGTCCAGCTTGGGCAATAATTTCCGCTTCCCGTTCCACATTTTCTGGTCTAGCGTTAAGCAACTCATGGGGAATATCTATTTCCTTGAGGAGTCGGCTGAGAAGTTCGGATTTTTCGACACTGGTTGTCCCCACTAACACAGGTCTACCATTTTCGTGCATTTCGGCACATTCTTTAGCGATCGCTCTCCACTTCCCTGGTTCAGTCTTAAACACCATATCAGACAAGTCTTCCCGTCTTCTAATCCGGTTAGTGGGAATAATCGTGACTTCTCGTTTGTAAATCTTTTCAAATTCCACCTCTTCCGTTTTTGCAGTTCCCGTCATTCCCCCCAATTTGGGATATAGCAAAAATAAGTTTTGATAGGTAATTGTCGCCAAAGTTTGGGTTTCTGGCTGAATTTCTACGTGTTCCTTCGCTTCAATTGCCTGATGCAACCCATCACTCCACCGTCTGCCCGGTAATACCCGACCTGTAAACTCATCCACAATCACCACTTCATCATTGCGGACAATATAATTTACATCCTTAAGAAACAATTCCTTGGCTTTAATCGCATTAAACATAAAATGCGCCCAAGGGTCTTCCGGGTCAAATAAATCTGTCACACCCAACTGACTTTCTGATTCAGCAAAACCCTCATCTGTCAAGAGAACGTTACGATCCTTTTCATTAACTTCGTAATGATCATCTTTTTTGAGACTAAAAGCAATTTCCGCCGCTTGCAGGTATTTTTCTGTCGGTCTTTCCACCTGACCAGAAATAATTAATGGAGTTCGCGCCTCATCAACTAAAATCGAGTCTACCTCGTCAATCACACAGAAATTAAACGGACGTTGCACCACCTCAGCCATAGATGTAGCCATATTATCCCGGAGATAATCAAAGCCAATCTCGCTATTGGTGACATAGGTAATATCACACGCATAATTTTTTTGGCGCTCGCTGGGGGTCATAGTGGACTGAATTAGCCCCACACTTAACCCCAAAAACCGGTGTACCTGACCCATCCATTCCGCGTCCCGACGCGCCAGGTAATCATTCACAGTAATTACGTGGACACCCTTACCAGTCAGGGCATTTAAATAACTTGGTAAGGTAGCTACCAAAGTTTTCCCCTCACCAGTTTTCATTTCGGCAATTTGTCCAGTATGCAGAATTATCCCACCCTGTAATTGCACATCAAAATGTCGCAATCCTAAGACACGCCGCCCCGATTCCCGAACCACAGCAAAGGCTTCCGGTAAAATATCATCTAGAGTTTCGCCTTTAGCCAACCGTTGTTTAAACTCGACGGTTTTAGCTTTTAACTGTTCATCAGATAGCGGCTTAATATCTTCCTCTAAGAGGTTAATTTCTGTAATGTAAGGTTGGTATTTTTTAAGTTTACGAGCGTTGGGATCGCCCAACAAAAGTTTTAGCATGGCAGTTTATAGAATTAAATCAAGGGAAATAGAGATTTAAGCTTTAGCTATATAATTATAGACTTTGAATGTCACTGGTCATTGGTCATTGGTCATTGGTCATTGAGAAAATTCTTCCTCCTGAACTCCTGATAGCGCAGCGTGGCGTTAGCCATACTCCTGAACTCCTAACTCTACTCCCATTCTGCACTGAGGCTGCGGAAATTATACTTATCAGCCCCAATATGACAACTTACACAACTACTCATAGTTGCAGGTTTGGGTAATTTGACACCGGGATGCAAAGCCTTAAAATAACGAGAGTCCTTGAGACGATAGGGTGTTGCTTCCTCTTGTAGTTGTACACGGGAAAATGTGTAAAGATATTTTGATACCAAAAGATGTGAAAACTTATCTAAGGGCTTAATTTGTGCGCCATAGTGCTGGGAGTCCTGTAAAAGATTTTTCCAAGTTTGGCTAGGAAATACAGCAGGTGGTAATGCGATGTGACAAGATGAGCAGTTTTCTAAATACAGTTCTTGTCCTGGTTGATATTGTGCTGGTATGACATCAACAGTCCCAATTGAGTCCACCGGGTTTGCACTGTGGGCGCTAGTGGCGAATCCCAATATCCAGCCTATAGCCACACTCCAAGCAAAAATCACCAGCATCACCATAAGTAGTTGGCGTTTTAGTCGGCGGTGGGATTTACTTTTAACTAAATTTGGCATAGAGTTCTCAATTTGACTATTTATTTGCAGTGGGTAGGGGAAAAGTTCCTAAAATCTCATCAACTCCAGCGCCTCTGGTTTCACTATCACTGACCCAATCATTATTATCATCTGTAAAATTTACTCCAGCTTGAAAATAACATTGGAGTTGTATCAATTGCTGATCTTTTGATATTAAAAAGTTGAAATCTCCCCCTTTTGTGGAACATTCAAATTGAGCTTTTTTAACTTGATTACTGTATTGTTTTTGTAGATATTTAGCATAGGGTGGATCGGTGGGTAAGGGTGTTAAAAATTTATTTTCATTTCCGGGGATAGGTAATGTACCTAAATAAGCTCCAAAACGACTACCATTTTTGGGTTTTTTAGCATCCCAACAGGTAAAATAGATTTTTTTATTTTCATCATCAATTACTAAGCTAATAATGTTATTCCGTGGACATTCTTTGTTATATTTTTCAATATATTCTGGATAAAATTTAGTTAGTTGTTTCCATAGGTTTTCACATTTTTGCTTTCCGCAAGATCCTTTAATAATTCGCTTTTGGGGTGTCTTTCCTAATGCAATTTCTGAATTAAATAATTCTAAATTCACTAAAGGAATAACTAATGATGTAATGATGGGGAATAAAAGAATTAAGTTGTTTAATTTCATATAAATGTAGTTGTAAACACTTTGGTTGTCTATTTTTTGTTGCGTTTCCTTGTTACCAGTTTCCAGCTTCTATGTCTACTAGAACTATTTAAATGGGCATGATAATTTATCAGTAAGCTTATAATCTTTTTTTAATCATGCACAAATATTCATAAGCTTTCTAAATAGCTTAAAAGGTCTGCCATTTCTTGGACACTAGGCTGGAATTTGGGCATGGGGGGAGTTTCACCGCTAGTTACTTGATGAATCAGTCCATAGCGGGATTTATATTTGGAGATTTCATGTAAACTTGGACCAACTAGTCCGGTTGCGTCTAAACCATGACAACCAGCACAGTTGATTTGAAAAATAGCTTTCCCCTGGACTGGGTTGCCTTGACGGGATAGAACACTTTTAACATAAGGATCGGAGGCTTTGACGATTTCCATCCCAAATAGGATTAATGGGAGGGCTATCAGTATCGCTACGATGAAGATAACGATCTGTTGAATGAGGGTTTCAGGTTTGATTAGCTGGTTATCCAAAAGGTTTGCTTTGACAATGTGCAAGTTTTCATTTCCTACACATAGCTTAAAATTTCTTGATTGTGTTCGCAAGTACAAATGATAATTTTTATCTAGTATTTATATTTTAATCTATATTCGTGATACAATCAGATTGTCAGCAAAGACATTAAAAACCTACCGGGGGACTCTCGGAAAGTTACGCTTGTCAGAGATGATTCTGCCAGTAATGGCAAACAGGATCAGGGCAAGAACCCAAATATTTAAGGAACCATGCCTGAAGCTGGGATAATTGAGAGATATAGACTGAAACTCTCTATAGAATCCCCGCGTCTTTATACCGGGGAGTGTCAAATTTAAAGCTACTATGGAACGCGGGATTAATGCAAAATTTGGTAAAATGAAAAATAGGAATCAAATCTTTCAATAATTGCAACAAGGAGCTTTACAGTGGTTGAACCCCTACTATCAGGTATTGTGCTTGGTTTAGTTTTTGTGACTTTAAGCGGTTTATTTTACGCTGCCTATAGACAATATAAGCGTCCTACAGAATTGGGCGGCTGATATTGATTGATGAGTTGGGAGTGAGGAGTATTGCCTTTACCATAGACCTCTTGCCTCAGTCCTAACACCCGCCTCAGAATTCATTCTGAGGCTAATAAGTAATTAGACAAAAATATTTATATTTACAGTCATTGCGAGCGAAGAGAAGCAATCACAACCCTTGGAATTGCTTCATTTTACTTCGTTTCATTCCCAATGACATTGTGTAATTAATTCTGTCTCACTACTTAGCAGAAGTCTTCTAAAGAAGACTGCTAAGGGAGTGCGTGGAGTATGTCACTCTATTTATTCTGAACTTCTGCAACTCCTGACTCCTGAATTCTTTCTTGATAAAATGTCAAAGCGGTTTTACCATAGCTTTTTTGACGACAGATTTCCCAGTTGGGGATAGTTAGTGGTGTCCAATCTTGGTAACGATGTTCGACTGCTATTTCTCCCTGGGAATCTAAAAGCTGATATTGAGCGATCGCTTGTAATACTGGTTCATATAATCCACTAGTATAAGGTGGGTCAAAATATATTCTGTCAAATTTTTGACCTGATAATTTTTTTAACTGTTGAGTAATATTTCCCCGTAATAGCTGAAATTTCTGTTCTGGTTTGGCTACCTGTTGCCAATTTTCTTGGATGATGGCACAGGCTTGACTTGATTGTTCAATGCCAATCACGACACTGGCTTCTCTGCACAAAGCCTCCGCACCCATAGAACCACTACCGGCGCACAAATCTAACCAGCGACAACCACTGATTCTCCCCTGCCAAATATTAAACAATGCTTCCCGGACTCGCGCACTGGTAGGTCTGGTATGTTCACCTGGTAAAGTTTTAAGCAGACGATTCCCGTAAATTCTTAGACTCATTATTCAATTTTAGATTTTGGATTTTGGATTTTGGATTGACCCTAGAGAGAAATAGGACCATACCATCAAGATCATCCGATTTTGGATTTTGAGTAAATAAACACCTGAAAATATTGCAAACTTTTGTTAAGCAAAAACTTTTTCACGGACTTGAGCCACAAAATTAGATAGAATTTGCAATCCCACATTTGATGATTTTTCAGGATGGAATTGGACAGCCATGAGATTTTCATGAGCGATCGCTGCTGTAAAACTTTGATCACCATGAGTCACAGTTGCCGCCTGCACTTGGGGATTTGTCGGTTCAACATAGTAAGAATGCACAAAATAAACCCAAGGATCTATAGGTAAATGTTCCCATAAAAGGTTTTTTGGCTGGTTGAGTTGGAGTTGATTCCAACCCATGTGGGGAATCGTCATCCCCGGTTCAGAACGAAACCGGCGGACTTTTCCTGGCACAATTCCTAATCCTGGTAACGTTCCTTCGGCACTGGATTCAAACAAAATTTGTAATCCTAAACAAATACCCAGGAACGGTTTGCCAGAGGCGATCGCATCTTTAATCGGTTGTTCCAAACCACGCGATCGCAAATGTTGTACCGCCGGATCAAATGCTCCCACTCCTGGTAAAACTATAGCATCTGCTTTTGCCAACTCTTGAGAACAATAAGTAACCAGAGGAGTCGCCCCAGCTTTTTCTAATCCTTTGCAAACAGAGTGCAAATTTCCCATATCGTAATCAACAACTGCAATCACTGCCATTTAGCTGCTCCTTGTAAATTTATGAGGGAGGGCTTTTAATTATTCTAATTCTAATTATTATTTATAATGCAAAAAAAAATACTATTAACTTCTTTTGACATTTGGTTAAGCCAACAAAAGTCAAATTCATCCGATGACTTGTTACTCGCACTAGCCAAAATGGCTTCACTCTCCCATGATTTAAATTTTTTGCCCCGTTTACCTGTAGATGTGCAACTGGCAAGTTCCCGCGTCATTGCCAAAATCAATGAACTCCAACCAGACTACATTATTTGTTGTGGCATGGCGGAAACTCGTTCCCAATTAAGCGTAGAAGTCCTTGCCCGTGGTACAGGCATCTTGCCTGTAAAATCTCCAAATTCTCTCGACATCTTGCCTCAAGAGTCTATAAATTCCCCCGAAAATATTTTCCAAACCAGCGTTGATCTCGAAAAATTATTAGTCCAAACAGCAGCAGTTGAGATTAGCTACGACTGTGGTAAGTTTGTCTGCGAGGGACTTTATTATTCAGTCTTAGACTATTTACACCAGTCCCAACTGTCAATTAAGTGTATTTTTGTTCATGTCCCAATTTTGAATCCAGAAAATTCGCTAGAGATAATTGCCGATTTCATTTTGATCATGAATAACTTGGCACTTCTCTAGAGAGATTAACGTCTGTTTAAACAAATTTACTGAGTATTATGTTGCCACTATTACTTGCTTTCACCCTTGCTCAAGCTGTTCCTGCCACGCCACCACCAGAAGAAATATTACAAATACAATCAGTACGTCCTTTACCGGGAAAATTGGATTCATTACCAGTATTTAACAGCAATAGTCCAGAACTGGTATCAGAAGAAGGAATTTTACTTTCTACCTTTCCAGCAACGGGAAAAAAAGTCCCATCAGCCCATTTAGATTTTCCCTTGCGCGGACAGTTTGATATTTTTGCCCATCATATTGCCAAAGCTGACCCACCGGAAAATTTACGTTCTTTGTATTTGGGCATCATCTTACATAACCCTGGTTCTCAACCAGTGGCAGTAAATATATTGCAAGGTGCAAGTTATTTAAGTCAACCAGATGCCCCGTTTAAGGAAATAGCATCTTTAATTCCCAATGACTTAGGCACAGTTTTTTCTGGTCCTGGGAGTCGGGTTATGTCTGATATTTTGAGAGGGAAAAGACAAGATATTTTTCCTCCCCAAATTGTTATTCCCCCAGGGAAAAGCCAGATGTTATTAAATTTACCCATTCCCGTTCAAGGATTAACACCCCCTTTAAATGGTCGGTCTACATATTTACGACTGCGAAGTAATGGTAATGTTTATGCTGCTAGTTTAGCGATGTTTGCCCGCATAAATACTGACGGTAGTGAACGTGCGCCGAATTTATCAGAATGGCAAAATTTATTAGATAATGGTGAATTATCTACCCCTAGAGATAAAGTCCCCACAACCATCACAGGAAACAACAAACCGACAATTTACGGGCGTGTAGCCGGAGTATCTAAGGGTTCTCGATGGTTAGCAGATATAGTAGATGAACCTAAAAGCAAGTATTTAACTATTCCTCAACCTGGTGCAGCCTTTTCCTACGGTTTGAGTACCTTACATGGGGGAACATTAGGCACAAATCAAATTCAAACCGCACCGATGTTAGTGCGTTATCCTGACACCGCTTATTACGCTCATGGCAATTATGGGATTCAATATAGTCTCAAGTTACCTTTATACAACAATACTCAAAATCCACAAACTGTGAGTGTTGCGATTCAAACTCCACTCAAAGAAAATCAATTAAGTAAACCTGGACTCCGCTTTTTTAAGTTACCGACTCGTCAAATCTTTTTCCGAGGAACTGTACGCTTACGTTATCAAGATCAGGGAAAATGGCAAAATAAATTTGTGCATTTAGTTCAGAAGCGCGGTGAATTAGGAGAATCATTAGTCTCATTAGATATAAAACCAGGAAATACATCTTTAGTCCAAGTAGACTTTCTGTATCCACCAGATGCTTCACCACCACAGGTTTTAACTGTGTCAACTCAAGCCAAGTAGTTCAACATAACCAAGTCATATCCCCGACTTCTTAAAGAAGTCGGGGATATTTATCTTTGGGGATCTTTTTGTTTATAGTGGGCATCATCCGACAAGAGATTTTTTGATCAATTAGATATTACTCCAGGTGTTTGTCATACATTATTAGCTCTTGTTACTTTTCGGACATCCTCCCAAGAGGCACTAAAACTACTACAACTACTGAAACTAATAAGTAAGAATTTTATCAAAAATATCATACAAAAAGCCGTAATTATGACAATATCTTTTTGATGGAATTTCGGTTATCGTCATTTGATAATCTTCGTGTCGCTTCTTGCTTTTTAGATTTAGAGATTTCCAATTAAAAAAATATCCCAAAATTTCCTGTTGATAGCGTAGTGTGGCGTTAGCCATAGTATGTCCATCCCGCAAAATTGGATACCGTTCGCGGAGCGTCCTGGAGGAACCTGGTGCTGCTGCAAGCGGTTCATCTTTTTTGTGGAGTTATCTTAAATCCAGTGTTCAATCTCATACTTCAATTTGGTAACGCTAAAATTCTTTATCGAGAAAATAAACATGAATAAAGACAGGATAGAACTAGCTAAAGAGAATTTAACAACGCATAAAGAAAATATGCGAAAGACGTTAGAACATCGCTTACAATTAGCCAAAGCGCAGAATGATGAAAACCTATCACGTCAGTTAGAAGCGGAAATGAGAGAATACAGCGAAAATCCTGAACCTTCTGGCATTACAATTGATTCTCTTGGGTTTCTACGCATCTTTAAGACTATTCTTGCTCCAAAGAGGGGAAAATAGTAAATAAGCTCTCGCTGCTGCCAATTGCATCATGATCCCTTTGGTCAGCGCGACCATGAATTGTAAAGTTCAGGATATTTTCATAGCAATTGCCAAAAATTACTAATTTAACGAAGTTAAGGACAATTGTCTCAAGTTAATTTTTTTTCACATAAGGCTACAACCAAGTTGTACAATGATTGCCAAAATTGTTATTGAAGAACTTTGCTTAACTTCGTTAAATTCGCACATACTATCGAGAATTTGAGCAATAATGAAGCTCTTCAGATTAAACTTCAGTGTCTAATCTAAAATTCTTTGTTAGGATAACGAAAATGAGTATAAAAAGAATGGAATTGGCTAAACAAACTGCAAGAAAGCATCAAGAAAATATCCAAAAAATCCTAGAACATCGCTTGCAAGTAGCGAGAACGCAGGATAACGAAAACCTATTGCATCAGTTAGAAGGGGAAATGAGAGAATATAGCGAATACCCTGAACCTTCTGGCATTAAAATTGATTCTCTTGGGTTTCTACGCATCTTTAAGACTATTCTTGCTCCAAACAGGGCAAAGTAGTAAATAAGCTGTCGGGGCTGCTAAGTAGGTGAACACAATAAAACCAAACTGTGTAAAGAAATGTAAAATCGCCCAAACCCTCTTCACTCTTGCCTCTTGCATGAGTGCCTTTTGCCTTGCCATAACGACAATTTTCAACACCAACCTACTTATACTCAAAACGGCTAGAAGCTGGACTTTTTTATCATACAAAGAACAAGTTCAAAGCCTCTCCCCGTTGAGGGGAGAGGCTAGGGGTGGGGTTTTATGGCAACCCATAGGTGTCAACTTAAGCTCAAATCTCTACCACATCTCGTTCCTAGTCTCTGACTAGGAATGCAGTTGATGAGGCTCTGCCTCTAATAACTCAATTTGCTAGTTATCTCGTTGAGGCTGGTAATTGGTAATTGGTAATAGGTAATAGGTAATTGGTAATAAAAGCTCTGGTTTCATCCTGTTCATCCTTTAATCCTGGATATTATCTCGACTATGGCTACGCCACGCAGGCTATCGCTCGATAACCACCTGATTCTGACAATTTACCTACAGCAATTTCCAATCATATAAGGTACATCTTAGCCCCCTCATCGCTTGCGGGGAGGGGGTTGGGGGTGGGGTTCTTGTTCCGGGTTTGATGACAATTTGCTGTAACTAGCAACTTACATTAATATCATTGAAGGCAGAGCCTTCTAGAATTCATTCCCAGTCAGAGACTGGGAATGAGATGACTTGAGTTGTTTGCGAGATAGATGTTTTCCGTTAAGTTGACACCATTTTACCCATTACTCATTACGTGGCGTTTAAAATCTCATCATCTACAGAAAAATCAACTTCTTTTTTATCTGCACCAGTCGCTAAATAGTCATTTTCTAAAGAATCTTTTAAACCAGAAATTAAATCATATTTAGGTTGCCAATTTAATTCTATTTGTGCTTTATTCACTGATGCAAAGAAATGCTGTACCCGCATCGGAAAAGCTTTCCGTTTACCGAAATCAAACTTTTTCGGATCATAATGGACGATTTTCACATCATCGGCAGATTTACCAGCAGCTACAGCACAAGCACGCGCTAACCCATCGAAAGTGACAAAGCGATCGCCCGAAATATTATAAATCTGCCCAATTGCCTGATCATTATCAATTATTTGGGTCATCGCTTGAGCTAAATCCCAGACATGACCAAGCTGAGTTAGGTGCATACCATTTCCGGGAATACAAATCGGGCGATCGCGCACAACTCTATCAAAAAACCAACTTTCCAAAGGATTATAATTTTGCGGTCCGTAGATATAAGTAGGACGAATAGAAGTAAAAGGAATTCCTAACTGCTTGAGGTAAGCTTCCGTTTCATGTTTACCCTTGTGACGACTCTTAGGATCAACAGCATCCCCTTCTAAATGGGGCATTTGGTCAGATTTGAGGTAAACACCCGCAGAACTCATATAAACAAAATGTTTGACCCGTCCTTGAAAAATTTCTGCCAGAGGTTGTGTATCCGTTAGTTCCCTACCATTATTGTCAAAAACGACATCAAAACTTTCTGGCGCTAACTTTTCTTGAAGTTGAGTTGAGTTAGTGCGATCGCCGATAATTTGTCCTACCCCCGCAGGTGCAGCATGATTACCACGATTGAACAAAACCACCTCATGTCCAGCTTTCATCAGTAATTCAGTCAAATACACCCCAATAAACCGAGTTCCACCGATAACCAGAATCCGCATAATTTTCTAATTCCTGAATAAAAATCACCCTTATTTGTAGAGGTTATCAGGTTGTAGTATCACTAGAGGAACATCTTTTGGTAGGATTATATCTTCTATTCAATCTAGAGATTTTCTGACTTCTGGATCACAGTGAGGAATATTTAATATAGCGGTATGCAGTTGGATGAGAACATAAACTTGTCATAGAACTTAGGCAGCACAAGACTTTAAACTCTGTCACCTGTCACCTGTCACCTGCTATATCACCTCATTAAAATAGCCTAATTACCTTCCACCCATTCAACTTAACCGTGTCCCTAGAATATGCCTTAGTTCATGAGTGGTTAACCCCTCAAGCCACAGGAGGTTCAGAACTCGTAGTCCAGGAAATATTAAATCACATTGACGCTGATTTATACGCCCTGATAGATTTTGAATCCAGCAATCCAGAAAGTTACCTGTACAAACGTCAAATTGGCACAACGTTTTTACAGAAATTTCCCCAAGCCCGCCAAGGAGTCCAAAAATATTTACCCTTATTACCCTTGGCTATTGAGCAATTGGATTTGCGAGAATATGAAGTCATCTTATCTTCATCTCATGCTGTAGCTAAAGGAGTCTTAACCACCCCTAATCAATTGCATATCTGTTATAGCCATAGCCCCATGCGCTACGCTTGGGATTTAACCTTTGATTATCTCAAGCAAAGCAAACTAGGGCAAGGAGCAGTCGGCTGGATCACCCGCCAAATCCTCCATAATTTGCGGCAATGGGACGTAATTAGTGCCAATCGAGTAGATTACTTCATTGCCAACTCTCAACACACAGCCAGACGGATTTGGCGTTGCTATCGTCGAGAAGCAACCGTCATCTATCCACCAGTCAACCTAGATGAATGTCTCTTTTCCTCGGAAAAAGAGGATTTTTACCTGATAGTTTCTCGGTTAGTTAGTTATAAACAAGTTTCCTTAATTATTGAGGCTTTTAATCACCTAAAAAAACCCTTGATCATTATTGGCACAGGTCCCCAAATGAACAAACTACGGGAAATAGCCCAACCACATATTCACATCTTAGGATGGCAACCCGATCATATCGTCAAAAATTATATGTCCCGTGCCAAAGCCTTTGTTTATGCAGCTTGCGAAGACTTTGGCATTGCCCTAGTTGAAGCCCAAGCTTGTGGAACTCCCGTAATTGCCTATGGTGCAGGTGGTGCATTAGAAACAGTTAGAGATATTCAGACACATCCTGATACAGGAACTGGTATATTATTCAAAATCCAAACAGTAGGAGCTTTAGTAGATGCCGTAGAAAAATTTGTAGATCAGCAACATTTATACAGTTATGAGTATATACAAACACACGCTAATCAATTTTCTCGCCAGGTTTTTGCAGAACGCTATCTCAGTTTTGTGAATGAATGCCGTGAAAAAGGAGTTTACAGACAGTAAACATCAGCCTTTTGTATTTATTTTCTCAGAAGACAGGAAATTTTTCCTCAAAATTACTGCCTTTTAGCTTTAAGATCGGGACTATGTGTGGTGTGGATTATAAAGGAGTATGATGACTGCCCAGAGTTCACTCCTCTCCGGCAAGCGATACCCGCGGAAGGATAACAGTACATCTATGACTGTTTTATCAAAACGTGGTCAAAAAGTTAAACAGCCAAAGGTGAAATCCAGAAGTTTATCTTTTGAGGGTTTATACGGAGAGTTCTTTAAACGACTGTTTGATATAGTTTTTTCATTGTCGGTCTTGATTTTGTTTTCTCCCATTTACATGATATTGGCCTTATTGATAGCCATAAGCTCCAAAGGTCCGATATTTTATGTTCAAGAACGGGTAGGCAAAAACTACCGCAGCTTTAATTGTATTAAGTTTCGCACTATGGTCAACAATGCCGACGAAATTCTCGTCGAAATGATGGCCACATCACCTAGCTTGCGAGCAGAATTTGAAGACAACTTTAAGCTCAAAACAGACCCAAGAATTACTAAAATTGGTCACTTTTTGCGAATTACCAGCTTAGATGAATTTCCCCAATTTTGGAATGTTCTCAAAGGAGATATGAGTGTAGTTGGTCCAAGACCTTTAGTAGCGGAAGAATTAATAAAATATGGTGATTATATCAATCATGTTTTAACGATTCGTCCTGGAATTACTGGTTTGTGGCAAGTATCCGGGCGTAATGATATTCCATATCCTCGCCGGGTGCAAATAGACCTCCATTATGTCAATTTTAGGAATTTTTGGCTCGATTTGCGGATTATCCTCAAAACAGTTAATGTTGTCATCATGCCGAAAAATAAAGGAGCTTACTAAGTAAGTACAACAATTCCCTCTTATGGGGCAACATTATGCCCCAAAAACCATTTTTGACAGCAGGCAATAGGCAATAGGCAATAGGCAATAGGCAATAGGCAAGAGTGAAGAGTGAAGAGGGTTTGGGCGATTTTACTTTTCTTTACACAGATTGGTTTTATTGTGTTCACCTACTTACACACTTTAGTTTTATTCTGTTCACCTAAGTAGGTGAGCGTTGAAAATTGTCGTTATGGCAAGGCAAGAGGCAAGAGGCAAGAGGCAAGAGTGAAGAGGGTTTGGGCGATTTTACATTTCTTTACACAGTTTGGTTTTATTGTGTTCACCTACTTACTTAAAATCAGGAATACTAATTGACATAAACCTATAATTATTTGTTAAATTGTTTTTTAACCAAAATATTTGTTGAACCTGATTTAATAGCGACTAAATATTTGCAGCCTGACTATTGGGCAGTTATATCACTTAAATGCTAATTTATATCAGACTGTTTGTAATCTTCAACTAAAAACAACAAGGCATCACCAAGCATGACACAAAGAAAACGAGCTTTAATTACTGGTATTACTGGTCAAGATGGTTCTTATTTAACCGAACTTTTACTAGAACAAGGTTATGAAGTACACGGAATTATTCGCCGTACTTCCACCTTTAACACAGACAGAATTGATCATATGTATGAAGATCCTCATAACGAGGGCGCAAGGCTATTTCTCCACTATGGTGATTTGACAGACGGAACAACTCTACGGCGGATTTTAGAAGAAGTTAAACCTACAGAAATTTATAACTTAGGCGCTCAATCCCACGTTAGGGTAAGTTTTGACTCACCTGAATATACAGTAGACGCTGTAGGTATGGGGACATTACGGTTATTAGAAGCAATCCGCGACTACCAACATCGGACTGGGATTGAAGTCCGTTTCTATCAAGCTGGTTCTTCGGAAATGTATGGTTTGGTGCAAGCAGTTCCTCAAAGTGAAACCACACCTTTTTATCCCCGCAGTCCCTACGCTTGTGCTAAGGTGTACGCTCACTGGCAAACCATCAATTACCGCGAATCTTACAATTTATTTGCTTGTAACGGTATTCTTTTTAATCATGAATCTCCAAGACGGGGAGAAACATTTGTTACTCGGAAAATTACTAGAGCAGTAGCCCGCATTGTTGCTGGTAAACAAAAAAATATCTACATGGGTAATTTAGACTCCAAGAGAGATTGGGGCTATGCGAAAGATTACGTCAAAGCTATGTGGTTGATGTTGCAGCAAGAGCAACCGGATGATTATGTGGTGGCTACAGGTGAAACCCATTCAGTGAAGGAGTTTCTGGAGTTAGCATTTAGTTATGTTAATCTCGATTGGCAGAAATACGTAGAATTTGATCAACGTTATCTGCGTCCTGCTGAAGTGGATTTACTAATTGGTGATCCCACTAAAGCCCAGCAGAAATTAGGCTGGCAACCATCGGTAACATTTAAAGAACTGGTTGCGCTAATGGTGGAAGCTGATTTACAAGCTGTGGGTTGTACTTCCTCCAATGGGAATGGTGGAAAACAAATTCAAGATATTGCTACTACCCGTCAAGAATTCGGATCTCTACACTTTTAATTCAGATCAAGGATAATAATATGACAGCCTTAGAATTAGAAAATAAACGAATTCTTGTCACTGGTGGGGCGGGTTTTCTCGGTCGTCAAGTGATAGATCAATTGTGTCAGCATGGCGCTAATCGTGAGAAAATTACTGTAACGCGATCGCACGATTGTGATCTACGGGTATGGGAAAATTGTCAACGGGCAGCAGACCAACAGGATATTATCATTCACTTAGCCGCTCATGTGGGGGGTATTGGTTTAAATAGAGAAAAACCCGGTGAGTTATTTTATGATAACTTGATCATGGGGACTCAGTTAATCCATGCAGCTTATCAACAGGGGATAGAAAAGTTTGTCTGTGTAGGAACTATTTGCGCCTATCCTAAGTTTACCCCTGTACCATTTAAAGAAGATGACATCTGGAATGGTTATCCAGAAGAGACTAACGCCCCCTATGGAGTGGCGAAAAAAGCCCTGTTAGTGCAACTGCAATCTTATCGTCAGCAGTATGGGTTTAATGGTATTTACCTGTTACCTGTAAACTTGTATGGACCTGAAGACAACTTCAACCCCAGCAGTTCTCATGTAATTCCCGCTTTAATTCGTAAAGTGCAAGAAGCCCAAACTAGGGGAGAAAAGCAACTTCCTGTTTGGGGTGATGGTTCTCCTACCCGTGAGTTTTTGTATTCTACGGACGCAGCACGGGGAATAGTCATGGGAACACAGTTTTATAATGATGCTGAACCCGTCAATTTAGGAACTGGTTACGAAATCTCTATCAAAGATCTAATTACCTTAATTTGCGAATTGATGGAGTATGAGGGTGAACTTGTGTGGGAAACCGACAAACCCAATGGCCAACCCCATCGTTGTTTAGATACGGAAAGGGCAAAACAGGCTTTTGGCTTTACTGCTGAGGTAGAATTTAGAGAAGGCTTGAAAAATACTATTGATTGGTGGCGCAAAAACGCCTCATAGAGAATCTCGTTCCCAGTCTCCGACTGGGAATGCTTCATAGAGTCTCTGACTCTAGTATATATAGAAGGCAGAGCCTTCTTAATTCATTCCCATACAGAGTATGGGAACGAGGGAAATCTAAAATCTAAAATCTAAAATCCAAAATTGTCTCAGCTAAATAAAAAAGAACTGCGGCGGACTTTACTCCAAAAACGCCAGTCAATGACATTATTAGAATGGAGAGAAAAGAGCGATCGCCTCACCACCAACATCCAAAACTCAGTTATATTTAATCAAGCAAATACAATTCTGGCTTTTTTTAGCTTTCGCCAAGAACCTGATATTAGCTCGCTGTATACCAACATTAACAAACGTTGGGGTTTTCCCCGTTGTGTTGATAAATCTCTAGTTTGGCATTCTTGGCAACCTGATGACACAATTAATATCGGCGCTTATGGGATTACTGAACCTCACCATGAAGCACCGATAATTGAGATTGAAGAAGTAGATTTAATTCTTGTCCCCTGTGTGGGTTGTGATGTCCAAGGATACCGCTTAGGTTATGGTGGTGGATATTATGACCGTTTGTTAAATTCTCCAGGTTGGGATAAGAAGCCAACTATGGGAGTGGTTTTTGATTTTGCTTATTTATCTCAATTACCTGTTGATAGTTGGGATAAGCCTTTAGATAGGGTGATTACAGAAAATGGATATTAGGTAATTATTAAATAATTTAAAGATGAATGAACCACTCCAGGCACAGAGGTCACAGAGAAATGAGGGTTTGAGAGATGTTTTGCGTAAGTCCTGATTTTATTAAATCGGAAATTTTTGATAAGATAAAAATATCATCTTGTTGGCGATTTGAATTTACAATTATATTCAATTTGTAATTATGCGTATTGAAGAACTACATTTACAAAACTTTCGAGGTTTTCGAGAACTCAAATTAACGCTTCCTCCTGATTTGGCTGTGTTTATTGGAGTGAATGGTTCAGGTAAATCGTCTATTTTAGATAGTATTGCTATCCTTTTATCTCAATTTGTAGCCGACGTGAGTGTACATTATGAATCTCGTCTATATATTGAAGAGGATGATATTCAAATAACTTCCAATGAAGTTTTTCTATCTACTCGTGTTGAAGTTGATTCAAATAACAAGTTGTGGTGGGAAGTTAGTCAAGATAGAAAAATGGGAATGCAATCCACGAAAGGAGACCTTTTTAATTATTTGCTGGAGAGACTTTTAAACGAAGTAATTCCTATTCATGATGATGAGCGAATTTTACAAATTAATAATAAAAATGATTTAATTTTACCAATTATCGTTTTTTATCACACCGACAGAATATTAATAAAATCTTCAGCCATAAAAGATATGAGTGAAGAGGAAAGAGAAAATACTTATGATAATAATAGACTTATTGGTTATCAAACAGCTTTTTCAGGAAATATAAATGATTTTCGAGATTTCTTATATTGGTTTAAAGAAGAAGAAGAATATGAAAATGAAGTTAGATTAAGACAAGATACCAACCTTAGAAATCCACGTCTTGAAATTATTAGAAAAGCATTAGAAACATTTTTAGAAGGTTTTCCTAATACCCAATTCTCAGATTTACACATAGTGCGCGTGAGTTCGAGTAGAGAAGGTGGTATTCGTCGTTTAAGTAAACCTTCGTTAGTTATTAAAAAAAATGGTGAAAACTTCAAACTAGATCAACTTTCCAACGGGGAAAAAACCTTACTCATGATAGTAGTTGACATTGCAAGACGGTTAGCAATTTTAAATCCTAGTATTACTAATCCTTCGGAACTGCTAGAAAAAGGCACAGGAATAATATTAATTGATGAAATAGATTTACATTTACATCCTCAATGGCAAAGAATTGTAATTCCTAGCTTTAGAAAAACATTTCCCAACTGTCAATTTATTGTTACTACTCATTCTCCTCAAGTTTTGAGTGAAGTCAACCGAGAAAACGTATTTATTTTAGAAGATTCAGAAATTGTAGAATTAACACCCCATACTTTTGGTAGAGACAGTAACTCAATTCTTTCTGAGGTTATGGGTGTGGAAAAAAGACCTGTAAAAATGCAAGAAAGAATAGATAAATGTTTTGAAATGATAGATAATGATAACTTAGAAGAAGCTAAATTAGAACTGCAAAAGTTATCTGAATCATTGGGAAATAATGATCCAGATATGATTCAAGCTTATACACTTATTGATTTTTTAAACAGGGTAGAATGAAACGCATTATCAAAGGTTCAGAACCTCCATGTCTTTTACAATATCGTCAGACACAGGACGCAAATTATGACGGATATCATCCCAAAGAACTTTTAAAAACGTCATTATTGAAAGAACAAGGCTATATTTGTTGTTACTGTATGCAACGAATATCTATACATAATATGGAAATTGAACATAACAAAGCTCAAAATAAGGATTGCTATCCACATTTACAACTAGACTATAAAAATCTAATAGCTTCTTGTTCAGGTAATAGAGGTAAAAGATTAAAAAATCTTCATTGTAATGGAAGAAAGGGATATTACGAAGGAAAGAAGATCATTTGTAAAATAACTCTTAATCCAGCAGATAGTAATAAAAATTGTGAAAACTATATCAAATATAGTTCTACTGGAAAGATTTTTTCTGATGATGAAACTATCAATCATGAACTAAATGAAATTTTAAATCTTAATCATGAAATTCTTGTTAAAAATCGTAAAGAGACATTATTTAGTGTTATTAATGCTTTAAATGAAAAGTTTCGTAATAAAACTTGGTCAAAAGAAGCTATCAAAAAGAAACTAGAGGAACTTAGTAGCAAAGATGCAGAAGGCAAATATACTGAATATGTCCAATATATTGTTTGGTATTTAAGCAAAAGATTAAATAACCCTTAAACCGTGTAATAAGGTACTCTCACATCATGATCAAATCTGATATCTTCTGTAAAAATTATGTAGAAGTTATCAGGTGGAGTCATGAGTAAAATTAACGGTTTTCTAGGTCGTCGTAACTTCTTAAAATTCGTAGGTTTAAGTACCTTGAGTATGGGTACTCTGACTGCTTGTAATGAAATCATTACTAACCGTTCAGAAGTCAGAATTCCTGAAAATAATCCTAATCCTAATCCAGTTAGTGCAGAGGAAGCAAAAAGAAGATTAACAGAAGGTAATAGAAGATTTGTTAATCAAAATCGTCAATATCCAAATCAATCAAAAAGACGTTTACAATCAGTTTCTAAAAAACAGTATCCTTATGCAGCAATATTAGGATGTGCAGATTCTCGCGTACCCCCAGAAATAATTTTTGATCAAGGATTAGGAGATTTATTTGTCGTGCGTATAGCTGGTAATATTGCCAGTAATGAAACTGTTGGGAGTTTAGAATATGCTACTGCTAATTTAGGAACACAATTAATAGTTGTTCTAGGTCATAAAGGATGTGGTGCAGTATCAGCAGCAATTGACAATCAACCAGATGATGGTAAAATTAACTCTGTAGTTGATGGCATTAAGCCAAGTTTATCTCAACCTCAAAGAACAAGAAGTAATATTAATGATGATAACAATCCAGTGATTAATAATATTGAATACCAAGCTAGGAAATTGCAGAATAATTCACAAATTATAGATAGATTAATCCGTGATGACAGATTAAAAATTATCGGCGCTTACTATGATATTAATACTGGTAAAGTTAGATTTTTAACTTGATATTTATTCCTCTTTTTTTCTTTATCTGCGTTTATCTGCGTCTATCTGCGTTTACAAGCCACCATGAATCTTCAACTCAAAACAAATCATATAGAAATTATCAAAAATCATGCACAAAAAACCTATCCAGATGAATGTTGTAGGCTAATTTTAGGTTATATTATATAGATAGTGAATATAACTACAGAAAACGTCTGGAATACAGAAAAGGGAATTTTACAGAAGACTTTATTAAATTCACCAGGTTGGAATAAAAAACAGACTATAGGAGTGGTTTTTGATTTTGCTTATTTATCTCAATTACCTGTTGATAGTTAGGACAAACCTTTAGAAAGGGTGATGACAGAAAACTTGATGACAACCACCAGTTTACAGTAGAAAAAATTGAAGTTAACTAAGATCCAAGAATAAGATTCTCTAAAAAACCTATTTCTAATTCTGATGCAGGTTTACCACCGCCACCTTCTATTAATTTTAAATATTTTCGCAATAGTTGCTGCATATTGGGAGTCCGATATTGGGGACTAATTTGTAATAAAGCATTTTCCCAATGAGTCTTTGTTGGTAAGTGTCCATATTCAGCTAAATAAATAGCTTCTCTGACTAATTTATCTAATTCCGCACCTGAATATCCGGCGGTTTTCTCAACAAGATATTCTAATATAGAAGATGGAGTTGGTGGTAATTTATAAGCGGTAGTGCGTTTTTGTAAGATTTGATATCTTTCCTCAGTATTAGGAGGCATAACTATAAAAATTTCATCAAAACGACCAGCACGGAATAATTCTGGTGGCAATTTTTCTCTATCATTAGAAGTGGCGATGAAAAAAATCGGATATTCGTGATCATTTAACCAGGATAAAAATGTCCCAAACTGTCTGGTACTAACTCCTGAACTATCACCTCCCACACCGGCAAAAGCCTTTTCAATTTCATCCATAAACAGGATATTCGGTGCTGATGCTTCGATGGCTCTAAGCGCTTGGAAAGTGTTGCTTTCCGATTCTCCTACCCAGCGCGATTGTAACCGAGCAATTTCAAAATTAATCTGGGGTACGTGCCATTCTTGTGCGATCGCTCTGGCAATAAAAGTTTTTCCACAACCAGGGAAACCTTCTAGTAAAATAGCACGAGGACGTAATTCTGGTTGTCCATCTTGAGCAAACCAACATTCACGGCTATATATCCATTCTTTAACTTTAGTTAATCCTCCCACATCCCTCAAACCTTGACCAGAGGGGACATAATATTCTAAAACTCCAGTTTTTCTAAGTTCCTGTTTTTTCGCTTCTAATAATAATTGTCCCGCAGATTCTGGATCTGTCCATAAATTCCGAGATGTTGATAATTTAGCAGTTTGAATTACCGCTTGCAAAGGCATTCCTTGAGCTTGTTCTGCTAATCTTCCAGCATCTGCTTCTGTTAAACCATATTTTTCTACAGCCACACTAAAAACATCTTCATAAAGTTCTGCTTCCACAGGTAAAGGTAAATCTATAATATGTACCATATTTCGCAAAATAGTCGGAATAGTCCAATCTGAACCAATGATAATTAAAGACATTCTTACCAAAGGTCTTTTTTGGTCTATCATCAATATTAATTCTTTCAATTTTCGCGCCATCAAATGATCATCAGGACGTAATAAAATAGACCAATCTGGTAATAAATAGGTATGTTGTCGTTGGAGATTTTTACTAACTTGGTCTTGTAAACGATGTTGGAGAATATCTAAAGATTGTAAAATGGGATTACCATTTCTATCAATAGCATTACCTAATTTTTGCCATTGTGCTTGATTTGGAGAACCCGCAGTTTCTAGTCTTTGTTGAAAACCTTCTGTACTATTCCATTGTGCTAATTCTCCATCTTGAATATCTGCATTATTCAAAACTGCTAAATGAGCATCAATTGTACAACAAATAGCGCGATTTTCTTCGGATGATCTCAAAAAAATTAATGGATAACGAGACTTTAATAAATCCTGTAATTCCTGCTGACATTTATGATAAGGTAATTCCGGTTTCATGTTTTTTAACTTCCTTAAAAATCAGCTTTGTTAGTATCAGTGCGAATATCCGTAACTGGTTCTGGTGTTTTTTCTGTATTACTACTAGGAGAATTTTCAACTTTATTGGTAGAGATATTTACAGTTTTGATTTCGGAAGTTGGAGTTACTGCTGGACGGAGAGGTTTTTTAGCAGGAGCAACAATAGGATTATTTACACTATTAACAGAAACAGGATTACTAATGGGAATTACAGGTTGGATAGGAACAGAAGCATCAAGAGGTAGATCTAAAGTTACAATAGTGCGATGACGACCAACTTTAATATCCGCAATCCAATTAGAAATTATCGCAGTTAAATTTTCGGAAGTTAACGTTCTAGCTGATTGTTGTTCAATAGTTTGACTAATCAGAGAACGATTATTCTCCTGACGAAAATAATCTTCAGGATAACTTTCATATAATGTACTCAGACTAATAGAATAGCTAATTTCCTTATTTCCTGCTTGTGGTATTCTGACAATTAGAGTATATTGAGACATCATGAAAACACTATTATTAATTATGAATTTTGTATGACGAGAGAAGCCCATGACCAATTTGCGAAAGAATATCTAGAGGAATTATTAAAACCTTTAGGTCAAGTAGATATTGGTAAAGATGTAAAAAGCGAAGTTAGAGAAATAGATATTTGGTTTGTTCCCAATCAATCAAAACCTGTAACTTCCGATTTAGGATTATTAGCAAAAATGGCAGTTACAAGCTGTCTATTTGAACCTTTTCGTAATCCTCCCAATGAAATGACAATTAGAAGTTGTATGTCAAAATTATACAGCCTTCATGAAGAATTGTTTCGACAAGCAAAAAGAGAAGATCGTCGGCTCATGGAAAACGAGTTCCCTGTTTTATGGATTTTAACACCAACTTGCTCAAAAAATAAATTAGATGGATTTAGAGCTACACTCAAAGATGATTGGGAAACAGGAGTTTATTTTCTAGGAGAATCGCAAAAAACCGCTATTGTAGCAATTAACCAATTACCCAAAAATCAGGATACACTATGGTTAAGGGTGTTAGGTAATGGGGAAACCCAAAAACAAGCAGTACAAGAACTAATCACAGTTTCCACAGAAAACCAGCGTAATTATCTACTGGAAATTTTAGCATCTTGGCGTAAAAATATAGAGATTAACACTAATATCAACGATGAAGATAGGGAGTTGATTATGACTTTATCACCAGCATATCTTAAACAACGCGAGGAATGGCGCGAGGAAGGACTACAAATTGGACTACAAACTGGACTACAAACGGGACTGCAAACGGGACTGCAAACGGGAAGACAAGAGGAATTGCGGTTAATAGTAGGAAGTTTACTAACAGCACGGTTTGGTAATTTAGATGAGGAATTATCTGCTATTGTTACTCCTATTATGGAACTTTCTCTCACAGAAAGAACCGATTTATTCCTCAACTTATCTCAGTTGTCCCGTGAAGAATTATTAGCTAAATTCCCCCATTAAATAACCCATTTTCGTAGGTTGTTTACATCCTTCAGATCCCCGACTTCTTAGAGAAGTCGGGGATCTTGTTTTTGTGTTTAATTATCCTAAATCCAACGGTCAGCTTCAGTTTTAAGTTGTTGACTCCAACGTTTAAACCAGAGGATACCACATCCTAAAATACCTAAAGTTAATTTTAATATAAATAACCTATCTGGGAACAAAGGTAATTTATAAAAAGATATATTTGGCATTCTGATATTTACAGGTTTAGCATTAATATTAAGTTCTCTGTTAGAGGAATTAACACTAACTTGCACTTGATATTCTTCTGCTGGTACTGCATTTGGTTGGATATATTGCAATTCATATTCTCGTAATGCTTTAAAAAAGGTTTCTAAACTTTTGACGGCTTCATTTGCATCTTGAGGAAATTTACTGATACCTCCTGTTAATTCAGCAATTTGTTTTAATCTTGGTTGATCAACAATATAGTTGAATATGTCACCAGAGGGAAGTTTACAAGATTGAATTAAATCAACCGCTTGTTTTTTTTCTAACCAACTATTAGGAATATTGCAGTTAGTAGCACGATTTCTTAACTGTTTTAAAGACTCTCCATAACCTAAAGTGTAAACTCTGACTGTAGGATATTTTTTAAAGACTTTTTCTAAATTAGTAAATTGTTGATCCTCTGTTTTCCGTTTACTGTTGTGATAACCATCAGATAATAACATTACCGCTAATTTAGGCGGAATTTGTGGTTCATCTTTTCTCAAATCGTTACTACTATTTGCTTGTCTTGTCAACTCTTCGGAGTTATCACCTAAATATTTGACTGCTTCTTTCAAAGGATTATATAAATTAGTCCCTGCGTTAGTGGGAGAAGATGCTAAATCAGCGACTCTTTTATCTAAATCTGGTGAATTTGCTGGAAGGAAATTTTTAGCAATAATTTCTTGGTTAACTTCATAATTATCTTTAGCAATCTGTGATTCTCCAAATGGTACTAAAGAAATATGTACAGGTAAATTTTTCTCGCGGACTAATTTAATAAATTCTTTAATAGCACGAATAGCACCATCTATTTTTTTAACTCGACTAGCATCTTTTTTTCTCATGCTTCCACTCATATCTAAAAGGATGACGACATAAGCAGGATCTGATGTTAGAGGGTGTTTGAAAAGTTTTGAATGTATAAATTGACCCCTCTCCAAACCTCTCCCCGACGCGGGGAGAGGCTTTGAAAACCCCATTCCCTGGTAGGGAAGGGGGGCAGGGGGGTTAGGTTTTTGGAGATTATGGGTTTCATCTGATACTTTTCAAACAACCTCTTAATTGTTCTCCCGGCGGAATTAATCTAAATTTTCTAACTTCTGCGAATTTGAGATTAATGGGAGTATCTTGACTTTTGGCGATAATTCTCGCAGTTTGTAATTTGAATTCAGATTTTTGTAATCCCTCAATAGGAATATTGTTATCATTAACAACTTTAACTTTTAAGGTGACAATATCAGCATCGGTAGGACGAGAAGATACTTCAATTTTGGAATTAGCAAGAACAGGTAATGGTAGAAATCCTAGTAAAAGAGTAACAATTCCTAATTTAAGCTTGGGGGTCAAGTAAGCGGTTATAGAAAATGAATCTGTAGAATTTTTCTTCATTGTTTTCATGATAAAGTGTCAAAATTTGATTATGTTTGAGGGTGGTAGTTTGATTTTCTGGTAAAAATCTTTGTTGAATTTTTACAGATTCTTCCGCTAAAAAACGAATAATTACATTATCAGAATTTACCTGTAAAGATGCACATTCTTCTGGTAAATGGGGGATATAAATATCTGCTGTATCCCCAGAACCAATGATTATGAGTTTCTTGGTGCTCTCTTTTGATAGCAGTTTCCCTTTCCTGACGCTGACGTTCTTGATATGCTTGCAATGCAGAAGCTACACCATCAAATAAACTGGGTTGTGATGCGGTAGAAATACCAGCAGTGACGTTAAATGTTTTTTGTCCACTCATATTCTATTTCCTGCTACTTGTTTTCTCTGATTTACTACTGTGGAGGCAAATTTTGGGAGCAAAGACATAATTAATTAAAATTTAATTCTTTTTTAAGAAAAATGTAACTCAAAGATATACTAATATATCTGTTGTCACAATTATCTAAATATCACTTAATTGTTGCATAAAATTTACATTCGTCAGCAAACATCAAGGCTATTTACATTTCATTAAACAGCCCGAAACCGGGATCTAGATGAACTGTATTCTTGCCCAGAATACTCTTACAGCAGATTTCGCTCTAATGAGGTACAAACTTGAATTATGAAACTCTTGTAGTGCGGGCATCTTGCCCGCTGGATATGCACCTCATAACACCGGAAAGTGCTGTATGTGATATATTATCCGTACAAAATACTCAAGCTGGTAAACTGCAAAGCTGGACTCTTGACGACAACCACCAGTTTCAATCCGAGACAATTAAACTAAACTGATAAAATTAGCAAATTTAAGTTAACATTAATACTCCGCGCTGATTCATACAACTGCCATGCTAAATCCCAATCTGGATGAAATCCAGTTGACGAAAGACGACTATGAACGCTATTCCCGCCACTTAATTTTGCCAGAAGTGGGCATGGAAGGGCAAAAACGCCTAAAAGCCGCCAGTGTATTGTGTATTGGTACTGGTGGACTAGGTTCGCCATTGCTGTTATATCTTGCAGCAGCAGGTATAGGCAGAATTGGTATTGTTGATTTTGATGTTGTGGATACTTCTAACCTGCAACGTCAAGTTATTCACGGGACATCCTGGGTAGGTAAACCCAAAATCGAATCAGCAAAAAACCGGATTCATGAAATTAACCCCCATTGTCAGGTTGATTTATACGAAACCCGTCTGAGTGCAGAAAACGCCCTGGATATTATTCGTCCTTACGATATCGTAGTTGATGGCACTGATAATTTCCCGACGCGGTATTTAGTCAACGACGCTTGCGTATTGTTAGATAAACCCAACGTCTACGGTTCTATCTTCCGATTTGAAGGACAAGCTACCGTCTTTAACTATGAAGGTGGTCCTAACTATCGTGACTTGTACCCCGAACCACCACCACCAGGAATGGTTCCTTCCTGTGCAGAAGGTGGAGTTCTGGGAATTTTACCAGGGATGATTGGCATTATTCAAGCCACAGAGACAGTGAAAATTATTCTGGGTAATGGTACTACATTGAGTGGTAGACTAGTGCTTTACAACGCCTTGGATATGAAATTCCGGGAGTTGAAACTGCGTCCTAACCCCATCCGTCCAGTTATTGACAAGCTGATAGATTACGAACAATTCTGTGGGATTCCCCAAGCCCAAGCCGAAGAAGCGAAACAGCAAATGGAAGTTCAGGAAATGACTGTGAAGGAATTGAAGGCGTTATTAGATAGTGGTGCAAAGGACTTTGTGCTGCTAGATGTGCGTAATCCTCACGAGTACCAAATTGCTAAAATTCCTGGTTCAGTATTAGTCCCTTTACCAGATATTGAAAATGGTGATGGTGTGGCTAAGGTGAAGGAATTACTCAATGGACACCGTTTAATTGCTCATTGTAAACTGGGTGGACGTTCGGCGAAAGCCTTGGCTATCTTGAAGGAAGCGGGGATTACTGGGACAAATGTTAAAGGGGGAATTAATGCTTGGAGTCAAGAAGTGGATGCTTCTGTTCCTCAGTATTAATCATTTTTTTTCAGGATTGTTGATCATGTTTAGCAAAAACCTATAACTATCTCCAGTCCGATGTTAACAGCAAGATACCCGATATTTTAGATGGTTGGGTATCTTGTGATGATGTATATAGAGGCATCTATTTTAGTTATTGATATAATTTATACAAAAAAATCTTTAAAAAATACCAAAATTGTCCATTACTTATACTTCTTTTAAAGAGTAAGATGTCTAAAGTTTGCACAAACTTCATGAAAAATTTAGCCATAACACTTTCCAGCTAGAAGAGGACATCCCCTAATCATAAAACATGGCTTGAGCAGAATGTGGTATTACCCTTGCTGCTTGATTTAGATACTAAAAGACTTTTCGCTTTCCTGCTATCAATAAACAGGGATTGAGGGTAAATTTACTTTCAAAAACTCAACTTGAGCAGTACCTATCGTCACAGCAACTTGCCGAAACAAAAATATATTGCATTATGGATACGCTTTCCACAACTAAGTCTAAGATTCTGATTGTAGATGATGATGCCAGTGTCCGCAACCTGATTCAGCGTTTCTTGAGTCGTAAATATGAGATAGAATCAGCCGCGGACGGTAAAACGGCTCTTGTTGCTTTTGAAAAATTAAATCCGGCTTTAGTGATTCTTGACTGGAATTTACCAGATGCAAATGGATATAAACTGTGTCAAGAGATGCAGAGCCGTACCAATGCTTTGGTAATGATGCTTACTAGTCGCAATGATGAAGCTGATAAGATCAAGGTTTTAGCTGCCGGTGCGGATGATTTTTTAACTAAACCATTTAGTTTGGCTGAGGTGGAAGTTAGGGTGGAAGCACTATTAAGGCGTGTTCGCTATATTCAGCCTAGTGTTTCACAACGTCTCACTTTTAATCAGTTGTCTATTAATTCGGAAGCACGGGAGGTTACACTCAATAATAAGGCTTTGCCTTTGACTGCTTTGGAGTTTAATATTTTACATTTTCTGGCTACCCATCCTAGGCAAGCATGGAGTCGTACTCAATTAATTCAAAAGATTTGGGGGTGTGATTATGTGGGTGATGGGCGCGTTGTTGATGTGCATATTGGTCAATTACGCAAGAAAATGGAGGCTGATTCTAGTATGCCGGAGTTTATTAAGACGGTACGGGGTTATGGCTATAAGTTTGATCCACCTGAAAATACCACAGTTTAAATTTGGCGAAATATGATGGTTGTGATGGCTTAACAATTTGCTCAAATCTGGGCTTGATGAGATGATTTAGGTGATTAATCGGTAGATATTGGGGCTAAAGTCTGTCAGGGAGTCGTATCTACTCAAGCCTCGGATAAAACCTTTAATTTTTTGCTTCTATAGGATATTCTCTGGTTTAGGAACTGCACTGTTAGCTTTAAAAAATATATATGCAAATTACTGTAATGACTTTTAACCTCCGCTATGATAAACCAGATCCTGGGGTGCGTCAGTGGAAAAAGCGTGTAGGGGCGATCGCTTCTTTAATTCAACATTACAAACCGGATTTGCTGGGTACACAGGAGGGTAAATCTCATCAACTAGCGGATTTACAGGCGCTCTTACCTGAATATAACATTATTGGGGGCGATCGCACTGGAACAGGAACGGGTGAACATTGTGCAATTTTCTACAACCCACAATGTCTGAAACTTCAGGAAACACAGGATTTTTATCTCAGTGATACTCCAGAAATTCCTGGTAGTATTACTTGGCGAACTCGTTTACCACGTATGGCTACTTGGGCTAATTTTGAAGTTGCTAATCCTGGTCTATCTTTAACTATATTAAATACCCATCTAGATCACGAAAATGCCAAATCTAGGGAGTTAAGTGCAGCTTTAATTAGTCAACGGTTGGCAGAATTTCCGTTAAAAAACTACTTACTGCTAACCGGGGATTTTAACGCTAATCCTGATACTCCAGAACGGCAAATTTTTCTATCCCCTTTAGCTAATGGCAAACAATTACAAGATCCTTTAGACACTCTGCCCCTAGAACAACAGAAAACTTTTCATAATTTTACGGGTCAAGCCTGGGATGCTATTGATACTATATATTGCGATCGCTGCGCTGACCAAAGGTATCGCTCTTTCTCAGTAGAACAAGTCATTATTGATCGTCAACAGTGGGAAGGGGTGTGGCCTTCTGACCATTTTCCAGTGATTGTAAAATTAACAATAAGGAATGTGAATTAAATAAGGTGCAAAAGTAGGGTGTGTTAGCGACAGCGTAACGCACCATTCCAGGTTACATCAGAATTGCAGGTTATTAAATTTGCGTTCCTAAGTAGGTGAACACAATAAAACCAAACTGTGTAAAGAAATGTAAAATCGCCCAAACCTCTTCACTCTTGCCTCTTGCCTCTTGCCTTTTGCCTTGCCATAACGACAATTTTCAACGCTCACCTACTTAGTTTCATGATCTGTGTAGGTGCACCTATTTATTGTACTCAGTTATGGATTACCCCTTTAATGCTCAAAATCTAATTTAACACATTTACAATATTACCAAACGATACCCAAATTTAACACAAAACCCTTTAAAACATCGGCTCTTGCGTCTCTTTTATGGTAATTGAGGATTGATGATAACAAAACCCTTACGGGACAAGGGTTATAAACAATTATTTCCATATTTTCAATGAAATGCCTACACAATAGGACTTTCAATGATTTTGAACCAGGTTTTCCATAAAAATAACCGAAGAACCGCAATTTCTAATTCACCTCGTTCAATAATTTGATAATCATTTCTTTGATTAGCAATTTTAGCAATATCTTCTAATATTCTTCGATTTTGATCATAAGCAAGCAAATCACCAATAATAATAAAACTATTTAAGGGAGCGCAATCAAGTAAAAACTTGATATTTTCTTGAGTAGTACCTGTATTTCATATTTCATTTAGACAATTTTGAAATATAAAAAGATGGCAATTACTAATAACTTCTGTTAAATTAGTGAATAATTCTAAATGTTAAATTGATTCGTGGCTGAATTTCTTTAGCTGTTTTAGCAATTTGGTGTTGCCAAAAATGCTGAGTTTCACCTTGCATTAGCAGAAAACTACCACTAGCTAAATCAATATCAATCTTGTGATTTTTTGAATGCTTGTGTCGTAAGGAAAAACGACGAGTTGCACCAAAACTAACTGAGGCAATTATGGGATTTTCCCCTAATTCGGGTTCATCATCACTATGCCAGGAAACACTATCTTTACCATCACGATATAAATTGAGAAGAACACTATTAAAACTAACTTGTGCAATTTGCTCAATTTTAGATTTAATTAATTTCAATGTAGGATTCCAATGTTCTGGATGTTGTTCTATGCCAGAATAAGTATACGATTTTCCTTCATCTCCATACCATGCTGTCAATCTTGGTATAGGCATTTTCTTACCAAAAAATTGGATTATTTCTTGTTTCCAGTTAATACTAGAATATAAATCTGAAAAAAGCTGATTACTTTCTTTGGTGCTACAAAAATTCGGATATAGTATCACTTCTCCATTAGTAGAAATAATAGTTTTTTTGTTAACCTGATTTTCTACCTTCATATTATTAGTATCTGGTAGATAATCCCAAAGACTGATTTGATTATACATAATTTGATTGAATCTCCATAATTATACAGTTTAGTGAAATCATCAGATTGAATTATTTAGGCAGGTATTTTACCTGCCCATGTAATCCTATTCTATCCCCTCAATCCGATTTTTCACCTCCTGATACAACTCCCTCAACCGATCTAAATTCTCCTCACTCGTCTCCCAATAACCGCATCCATTCATTCAATCTCAAACAGCGAACTGCTTGCAGCAGCGCTTCGCTATCGCACTCCCAACATCCTAAAAAGCGATTCCTAGGTCGCGCTTCGCTATCGCACTCCCAACATCCCCAAAAAGCGAACTGCTTGCAGCAGCGCTAGTAGTTCGTCAAATTTATTTTGACGGGTAATGGAAAAAAACTTCTGTTCTTCCCTCCCCCCCTACCTCCCCCACCTCCCCCACCTCCCCCACCTCCCCCACCCCCCCCACCTCTCTTCTCCCCTTCACCCGTCATTTTCGGGTTGACAGACTACTAGTTCCCTCCGGGACGCTCCGCGAACGCTATCGCACTCCAATATCCCCAAACAGCGATACCTACGTTAAACTACCGATAATACTGTCAAAGTATAAAATTATGGTATAATTATGGGGTCAACTTATTTAATCTCTTGTAATTTATAAATTTGCGTTATAATTTTGATTGGAATCCAGCAAAAGAAAAACAGAATATTCGTAAACATCAAATCAATTTTCGTTTAGCATCAACTGTTTTTCGTGATCAATATCAATTAAGTTTATATGATGAAGAACATAGTGATTATGAAGACAGATGGATTACTATAGGTTTAGATGAAACGGGTATTTTAAGGGTTGTTATTCATACGTTTGAACAAACAGATGAAGACTCGTGTTTGATTCGTATTATTTCAGCACGGAAAGCAACTTTTAATGAACAGCAGTATTATCAAGGAAGAAAGCTATGAAAGCAGAATATGATTTTTCACAAGCTGAACAAGGTAAATTTTATCATTCTGATGCAACTTTTCATTATCCTATTTACCTTGAACCAGATGTTGATAATTTTTTCAAAAAAATTGCTCAGGAAAAAAACATAGATGTGCAAATTTTAGTCAATGAATGGTTAAGAAATAATATTAAATTAATTGAAAGCATTCAGTAAAAGCAAAAAAGCGATTTCTAGGTCGCGCTTCGCTATCGCATCCCCACATCCCCAAAACAGCGATTGCTAGGGGTGCTTCGATATTGCTGATCTATTTAATAATCTAGGCTTTAATAGATTTATCAGCAGCATTAATTAATATTTCATCCATCCAAGCATTAATACTTTTTCCAGCTTTTTTAGCTGCAATAAAAATTTTTCTGTGATGTTCTGGAGTAGTTCTAAATGGCAATTTTCCAGAAAAAGGTTTATCAGGTTCTTCTCCCAATTCTTCACAAAAAGCTAGATAGCCATCAATAGAAGTTTCAAATTCTTGACGTGCTTCTTCGACAGTTTTAGCTTTAAAAGTAACAACATCATTAATATCAAGAACTCTTCCAAAAAGTATTCCTGCTTCTACATCTACTTCTATTGACGCTGTATATCCTTTGTAACTCAACATAATTTTAATAATCCTCACTCAGTTTTTTTGTGATTGATTTTACTACAAACTATTTATGGTTCAATTCCTGCTTTTATCAAAAATTCTCTCACTGATTTCACTGCTCCTTTATCGGTTTCTTTTTCTGGATGTGGTTCATGGAAATAACCTCTAACATCATTTAATTTAACTCTTACTCGTGAACCGCTACCTTGACTAATATCAGCACCTAAAGCTGTAAATAAATTCTCTATATCTTGCCAAATAATATTTGCTGGTACAGGATTTGTAAAAATTAATTCTAAAATCTTTTGCTGTTTATTATTAAGATTCATCCTTTTTTACTTTGGTTCTTCGGTTATTTTTATGGAAAACCTGGTTCAAAATCATTGAAAGCCATATTGTGTAGGCATTTCATTGAAAATATGGAAATAATTGTTTATAACCCTTGTCCCGTAAGGGTTTTGTTATCATCAATTCTCAATCACCATAAAAGAGACGCAAGAGCCTTTACTTTTAACAGAAGCTAATATATTAAGGTATCACATTATGATATCATGTCAATAGATAATCTACAGTTACTGGTCAAAAAGCGATTCCTAGGTTGCGCTTCGCTATCGCACTCCCACATCCCCAACATCCCCAAACGCGATCACCTAAATTCATCACCAGAATAAAAAATGATAAGATACTAATAAGATTTTATTCATATTAGTATCTTATGAATGTGAGTTTTCCGATACCAAAAGAACTTGAGTCTTATCTTGAGGTTCAGCTTCAATCTGGCAATTATGATACTGTAGCGGACTATTTTTTGATGTTGTTGCAGCAAGATCGACGGCGTAAGGATGCTCAAGCAAAATTAGCTAGTTTGTTGCAAGAAGGTTTGGACTCAGAAGCTGAACCTGTAACTCCTGAATATTGGCAGGATTTGCGCCGATCAATCTTTGGTGCGGCGCAGTAGTAATTATGGCTTTTCAGGTAATTGTTCGCAATCGTGCTACTCAAGATATCAGACAACAAGCAAATTATATTTTGGTGAATGGTAATCGGGAATCAGGGGAGAAGTTTTTGGAGTTTGTTGAGTATGCTTTTGCTCAATTGGCGATAACTCCCAATATGGGTAAGGTTGTGTCGTCTTTGTCTGATATGGGAACAATTCGTCAGTGGTGGATTAAGAATTTTAAGGACTATTTGATTTTTTATAAAGTTCAGGAGGAACAAGTGGAGATTCTACGGGTTCTGCATGGAGCGAGAGATTTAGAGGATCTCTTGCCATTCTTAGATGAGGAAGTTTAATTTTTTAATTGCACTTCCTCCAAACCCCCAACAAGCGATCGCACTCCTACACCCCAAAAAGCGAACTGCTTGCAGCAGCGCTAGTTCCCTCCGGGACACTCCGCGAACGCTATCGCACCTCTCACATTCCCAAAACAGCGATATCTTCAGTCAGCTTCGCTATCGCACCCCCACATCCTCAAACAGCGATTCCTAGGTCGCGCTTCGCTATCACAATATTTTCTCTTAACTGGTATAATCATTCCTATAGTTCACTGTTTAAAGAAACTATGCAAATTAAAGAAATGACGGCGGAACAGTTACAAAACTTAATCCGTACTACTGTAGATGAAATGCTAGATGAATACTTCGGTGATCCTGATGAGGATAAGGAAATTAAAGAATCATTCAAGCAAAGTTTATTGGAAATCCGGTGTAAACGTCAAGAAGGAAGACCTACTATTCCTCTAGCCGAAGTTTATAAAAGGTACGGGATAGAACGTTAAATGAGTTATTCTGTAAGTTTTGAATCAGAGTCTATCACTGATTTAGATAATTTAAATCAGTTTGTACGTCTGCGGATTCTGAATAAAATTCAATGGTTAAGTGTGAATTTTGAGCAGATAACTCCTCTATCTCTTACAGGTCAATGGTCAGGTTTTTATAAGTTAAGAGTGGGTGATTATCGAGTTATTTATGAGTTAGATATAGAAGAACAATGGTTCTTGCGTAGATTTTATGGTAATTGAGGATTGATTACCGCGAAACCCTTACGGGGCAAGGGTTATAACCTATTATGCCCAATATTTTTAATGAAATGCCGATACAATAAGGCTTTCAATGATTTTGAACTGGGTTCTCCATAAAAAGTACCAAAGAACCAGAACAATTAATCATTATCATTAGAATTGCTCATCGTAGAGAAATTTATTAGATCAACATCCCCAAAAAGCGATTCCTAGGTCGCGCTTCGCTATCGCATTTTCAACATCCTCAAAAGCGATTCCTGCGGAGCGCAACGCTTACGCACTCCCACATCCCAAAAGCCTCAATTAAGCAGACATTAAGACATTAAACGATGTGTAGGTTCAGGAATTTTTCGACCTAACTCTTGAGCAGTTTCTATCCATTCCTGCATAATAATTTCTATATTTTGCAGTGCTTTTTGATAAGTTTCTCCATCAGCAGCACATCCCGGTAAATCTGGAACTTCTGCGATAAATGATTGGTCTTGTTCACTCCAATAGAGATTAATTTCATAGCGCATAGTCATCTTAACCTCCTAGCTGATATTTAAGTAACATTTCACGAATTTGTTTAACTTGATATGCTTTGGCTTTTCCTTGTTTGGGTTGAAGGTTCAAGATTTCCTCAATTCCTTCTTTTGTAAAAATGTGGTGACTTCCACGAATTCTTTCATCAAATCCTAATCTGATTAAGAGTTGACACAATTGCTCAAAGGATATATTTGTGTCAGATGCGCCTGATAGTATCTTAGCTAATAGCTTGTCTTGTTGACTCACAAGTTATGATTTTGTTAACTCAAATGTTTATAATAGCCGAAAGCGAACTGCTTGCAGCAGCGCTAGTTCCCTCCGGGACGCTCCGCGAACGCTATCGCATTCCCAACATCCCAAAAAGCGAACTGCTTGCAGCAGCTTCGCTATCGCACCCCAAACATTCCTAAACAGCGATCGCATTCCCACATCACAAAACAGCGAACTGCTTGCAGCAGCGCTAGTTCCCTCCGGGACGCTCCGCGAACGCTATCGCACTCCCCAACATCCCATAACACCCCCATATCCCAAAAGCGAACTGCTTGCAGCAGTGCTTCGCTATCGCATCCCACACATCCTCAAAAAGCGATACCTTCGGTGCGCTTCGGTGCGCTTCGCTAACGCTGTCAAAATATAAAATTATGATATAATTCAGTGGTACTATTCTGTATAGTTAAATTCAGGTAAAAATTATAACTATAAATAAGCAAAAAATGTATGTCTAATTATCAAGAATTGCTACAGCAAGCTAAAAATCTAACTGCTGAAGAACAACTTAAATTAGTAGCTGAATTAATATCAGTGGTTCGTAATCGCGTTATAGATAAATCAAAAAAGCGTAGTATCCTAGATTTAGAAGGTTTAGGTAAGGAAATTTGGCAAGGTATTGATGCTCAAGAATATGTTAATCAGGAACGTGGAAAATGCAATGGATAGAACAATTACAGGGTTAAACTGTTGCTTTAGATACTGCACCGCTGATTTACTTTATTGAGCAAAATCCTGAATATATAGAAAGGGTAAGGCTGTTTTTCAGAGCATTAAATAATCGTGAATTTAAGGTAATTACATCTGTTGTAACTTTACTGGAAGTATTGGTTTATCCTTTGCGACGTGGAGATATAATATTATCTCAACAGTATCGTGATATCCTCTTTGAGGATGAGGAAATTTTAAAGGTTATAGAACTTTCTCCAGATATAGCGGAAATAGCAGCACAATTAAGAGCAGTATATAATTTGCATTCTTTAGATGCTATTCAAATGGCTACTGCTATTTATGGAGGTGCGTCTTTTTTCTTGACAAATGATATTCGTTTACCTTCTTTACCAGGGTTAACGGTTTTCGTTTTAAATAACTTAATAAGTTGATTATTTTTGAATGTAGCGATCGCACCCCCACATCCCCACATCCCCAAAACAGCGAACTGCTTGCAGCAGCGCTTCGCTATCGCACCATCTCCAACAGCACAAAACTATAGTAGCTTTATACTTAGGGCTTGCTGAAAAAGTGTTTCTGGAAAGGTAAGGGAACATTCGTCTTTAGGTAAATCACCTCTTATATAGAGAGAATAATAATCAAGCATTGCAGACTCATTTAAGCCGTTGATAGTAAATGTATTATCAGGTATCTCCCACGCTTCTTACAATCTTCTTGATAGGAAATTGGAGAACCTTTTTCACAATAATCTGCCAAATAGTATTTTTTAGAAGAATCTTCTTTTTGATTGGCATTTCACCTTTCCAAATAAAAATGTCAACAGGCATAAAAATTACAACTCCCTTTTTAATCTCAAATAATTACCAATTACCAAATCATCCCCAAGTTCAAAACAAAACCCTTCAAAACATCTTCCCCCGAAACCGTAGCAGGAGATTTCAAAACCTCAACCTCCTTACCAGGTATATAAATTTCCACTTGACGAGATTTCCAATTGATTAATATACCCAAACGCACACCATTATCTATATATTCCTTCATCTTTTCCTGTGTAGTCTTCAAACTATCACTAGAAGAAAGTAACTCAATTACAAAATCAGGACAAATGGGAGGAAATTTTTGTTTTTCCTCATCAGTTAAATTATTCCATCTTTCTAACTTTACCCAAGCAGCATTAGGGGAGCGAATAGCACCATTTGGTAAAATAAATCCGACATCAGAACCAAAAACTACACCTTGTGATTTGTCATCGTTCCAATTTGCTAATTGAGCAGTTAAACCAGAATTAATATTGCTAGTTATCCCACCCAATAAAGGTTTTAATAAAAGACTACCATCAGCATTACGTTCAATTTTGATTAATTCATTGATTTGGCAGATTTCAAAGAATTGATCATCAGTTATTTGAATTGATGGAGGTAGATAGAGAGTGATAAAGTCCATATTCTTCTAAACCAATGTCATAACTTGCTCATATTCTTCCTTATGACTTTGCAAAGCATCCCAGACATCAACTTTTTGCTGAAGATTTAACCAAAGTCTATGTCCATTTCCCAAAGCTTTACCAAGACGAATTGCAATATCTACAGTAATTGATTTTTCACCATTAATAATTTCCTGAATTGTTTGATTAGATACTCCTAAAATTTCAGCAAAATTGCTAGGATTAATATCTAAATCATCTAAAATATCTGCAATTATTTCACCAGGATGTATTGGTCTTACTAATCTATCTTGAGTAATATCTTGCAAATTATTCATAATTAATACTCCTTAATAATTTGGTTGGCTTTATTTAACGATGTTCAATCATTTAATACTATATTAACACAATATTCATTAATGGTAATCTTCTAAATTGACATCATAAGCATCCCCATCTTCAAATTTAAACGTTATCCGCCAGTTTCCTGATACTTTAATTGACCAAGTTCCTTTTCTGTCTCCTTTTAATTCATGCAAATCATATCCCGGTAATTTTATATCGTCTACCATTAAAGCTGAGTCTATAACTTCAAGCCTAATTCTAATTTTCTTTTCTAAATTTGCAGGAACTCCTTTATTAAAATTTTCTCTGAATAGATTTTGTAATGCTTTACTTTTAAATGTTTGAATCATCTTGAATTTCATATCATTATGTAGATTATACAAAGTTTCTACATACAGTTACGCGATCGCACCTCCACATCCCCAAACAGCGAACTGCTTGCAGCAGCGCTAGTAGTCTGTCAACCCGAAAATGACGGGTGAAGGCAAGCAGGGGGAGAAGAGAGGTGGGGGAGGTTGGGGAGGTGGGGGAGGTGGGGGAGGTGGGGGGGGGGAGGGGAGGGAAGAACAGAAGTTTTTTCCGATCATTACCCGTCAAAATAAATTTGACGAACTACTAGTTCCCTCCGGGACGCTCCGCGAACGCTATCGCACTTCCCACACCCCCAAAACAGCGATTCCTACGGAGCGCTTCGCTATCGCATCCCACAAATCCCCAAAAGCGAACTGACAAGTCAGCGCTTGCGCTATCGCATCCTCACATCCCCAAAAGCGATACCTTAAGTAATTATACAGTAACTCTTTCCTGTGTTAGTTGAGGATTTGATTCAGTAAATTTTTCTTGATTCATCTCCTCTCTTGTAGCACTCTCACTATTACAAAATTGCTCAAATAATTCAAAAAAGTTATTTAGTGCATCTCTTTCATCAGCAGAATAAAAAAGAATAATACTATCCCATCCATGTGAAGAACTAATTTTAAATCTTCTCTGTACCCATTCTTGGAATTGATTAAATTCTAGCTCTTGTTGAGTTGGTGGTAAACCTAAATCTGATCTAGAACCCATATATCCATCTAAAAAAGCTCTTAGTCGAGTAATCGAACATTGACCTAAAAACATTCCTGGTCTTTGTTTAATTCTTTGGAGCATTTCATAGAAATATTCATCGGGAATTATAGTAATACTATGATGATTTTTTTCCATAATCTTTAACTCCTAAAAAATTTCTTCTGTGATTTGGAACTGCTGCCCGTTATACAGTTTATTATAAAACAGTAAGTTGGCTAACCATTGATTTCTGGTGATTCCATCAGGGTGATGATTATCAAATATCATTTCTACTCCATCTATTATAATCATAATCCCTTGATGACGACCATTAATAGAGATTACATCTCCAGAAACACTTTCATCATAGATATAACTATCGCGTCCTATTCCTGAACCTGTATAAAGTTTTAGCCGCTTTCCCGAAATTCTCTGTGATACCAAGTAATCTTGGATAGCTTGAGCGCATTCAACACATTCCAGATTCTTATATTTGGCAATAATTTCTTTAAGTTTAATCTTGATAAATACTCTTCTGCACTGGTGGGCTTTAAAATTTTACGTCCTTTATACTCATCTATAAGACCCTTGATAAAACCTTCTAGATAACCTTTAATTTCTGCACGAGTTTTTGAACTAATAGCTGTCATATTCAAAATTAAACCGATAGAATGATTGTTAACAATGCCTTTGCTAAATGGTAAATGACAGGAATAGAAACTGCATTACCAAATTGATGTTTGGCTGTATTTTCATTATCCGCTATTTTGAAACTTTTAGGAAATCCTTGTAATCTTGCGTAATTTTCTGCGGTTAAAGGTTTAAATTGCTTTGGTTGATAAATTTTTTTGATAAATGTTTGCTTATATGCTTCAGGTTCTTCACATTCTATAGATATAGTAGCCACATAATCTCTTGTTCCAGTTGCGGTTAAAGTTCCAATCGCATCAGCATGAGGTAAAAATATTTTAGAAATACCATTAATTCCTGAAGAAATTTTAGAATTTACAAATTCATAACCTTTACCTTCTACAAGACGAAGAATTTCTTTGTCTACTAAGGCGTTAATTTCTTCAATCTGTAAATTAGAAGTTAAAGATTCTAACACTTCAAATTTTAAAGGATTACCATCTTTTTCACCATAAATTTTCTTTCTTCTATTTTTTAAAATAGTTTGACATATTAGCTTTTCTCTATAATTTGTTTCTATTAATTCCCAAGAATGAATTGTAGTATGTCCATCTCTAATATCAGCAAAAGTAAAGAAATCGTTTAATTCATCTATTTTTTGGAATCTGCCTCTAGAAGCTGGAATTTTGCCATCATTAAATAAAACTTCTGGAGGAAATTTCTTTTTAGGAAAATTACTTTTTTCAATTCCAGGAATTATATCATAAAGCTTTAAGCGTTTATTTAATGGTTTAGGAAAAGTAAACCCCCAACAATTTGCAATATCATTTCTAATACCAACAATAAATATTCTGTCTCTATCTTGAGGTAAACCAAAATCGTAAGAATTTAGCACCTGATATTTAACCACATAACCAAATGATGTTAAATTACTAAGTATATATTCTAAACTTTGTTTGTTTCTTGGCTCGGTTAAACCCTTGACATTTTCAAATATAAATGATTTAGGTTTATTAACTTCTACAACTCTAAAAACATCAAGCCATAGTTTACCTCTGGGGTCATCTAAACCTTGCATTTTACCTGCTATAGACCAAGGTTGACAAGGTACACCACCAACTATCAAATCTATTTCAAAAGGTAATTTGTTTAAATTTGTAATATCTCCTAAATATGGTTCATCTGCATTATGATCACTAATAAAATTATTTTTATAAACCTTAATAGCTTCTTTATCTATTTCTGAATACCCTAAACAAATTCCTCCTAATTCTTCTAAAGGAATTCTAAATCCACCTATTCCAGCAAATAAATCTACAAATGTAAACTTTCTTGTACAACTTATAATTTTAGTCGGTTGGAATAATTGAAATAATTCTAATTGTTGAGCATAAGTGCTGCTTTTCATAGGGTTTATCAGTGAAGTTATAGATAGATTCTTACATTCTATACTGTCACCAGTAAAGCGATCACATCCCCACATCCCAAACAGCGATCGCACTCCCAACATCCCCAAAAGCGATCGCACTCCCCACACCTCCAAACAGCTATATCTTCCCTTGACAAAATATTTTCATACAATTAACATGAAATTATCAAATAATTTATTGAAATTATGATGTTTAGTCTAAGCGATATTCACCCCTTATCAGAATTTCAGCGCGGAGCAAAGATGTTTCTGGATAAGTTAAAAGAAACTCAATCTCCCATTGTGTTGACTGTGAATGGTAAAGCTGCTGCTGTGGTTCAAGATGCTGAAAGTTATCAAAAACTCATTGATAGACTGGAATTACTGGAATCTGTTGCTAAGATCCGTCAAAGTATAAATGAGTTTAAACAAGGTGAGGGTATGTCCTTAAATCAAGCATTTGCAGAATTTAAGGAAAAATATGGCATACCGGATTGAGATTTCATCTAGTGCTATTGCTGATACAGGATTTATTAGGAGATGAGTTATAAAATTTGAGACTAAATAGCGATCGCATCCCCACATCCCAAAACAGCGATCGCACCCCCACACATCCCAAAAGCGATCACACTCCAAACATCCCAAAAGCGATCGCATCCCCACATCTTCAAACAGCGATCGCATCCCACACATCCCCAAAAGCGATCGCACTCCCAACCCCAAAATAGCGATCGCACTCCCAACACCCTCAAAACAGCGAACTGCTTGCAGCAGCGCTTCGCTATCGCATCCCACACATCCCCAAAAGCGATCGCATCCCCACATCTTCAAACAGCGATCGCATCTCACACATCCCCAAAAGCGATCGCACTCCCAACCCCAAAATAGCGATCGCACTCCAACACCCAAAAGCGATCGCACCCCACACATCCCCAAACGCGATCGCATCCCCACATCCCTCAAACAGCGATTCCTACGGAGCGCTTCGCTATCGCACTCCCACACCCCAAAAGCGATCGCATCCCCACACCCCAAAACAGCGATTCCTACGGAGCGCTTCGCTATCGCATCCCCACACCCCAAACAGCGATTCCTACGGAGCGCTTCGCTATCGCACTCCCACATCCCTAAAACAGCGATCGCACCCCAACATCCCCAAAACAGCGATTCCTACGGAGCGCTTCGCTATCGCACTCCCACACCCCAAAAAGCGATTCCTACGGAGCGCTTCGCTATCGCACTCCCACACCCCAAAAGCGATTCCTACGGAGCGCTTCGCTATCGCATCCCCACATCCCCAAAAGCGATCGCTATTGCGTAGTAATTTTGTACTTATTTAGATTTTACACCAACAATCAAACACAATTTCAGTAGATATGACAGTTTAGGGGGTAATTTTGGGTAATACTAAGAAAGCTCAATAAGTTAAATATAGCTTTGTATGTCTACTGAATTAACTGCTGAAACTTTAATCCCACTTTCTGTCCAAGAACGGAAAGCACTAATTTTGCATCATGCTTCATTAATTGATGTGACTCACATCGCAGATGAAGATTTACACATAGCATATAAATATGGAAAAATTATTTCCTCAATAGCACCAGCTTACTTTCAATATCAAATTGCACAAGACAAGCAGAATGGATCTGTTTTAGAATTAGATAGACAATCTCAGTTAATTAGTAGTAAAACTGAAAAATTCGCAGACGATTTTATTGAGTGGTTAAAACTTGACTTTGAAAAGAACAATTCAAGAATTGAGGATCATCCTAACCCATCCAATCTTTTTGAACTCTGTGGAGCTAAATTGCTAGTTACTAGCAACTCAGTGACAAGAAGCCTTAGTACAACAATGGGAAGTCTCTGGGAAAAAATATCTAATATTAGTCCTTATATTATTAACCCAGAATTTGAATTTGGAATTAAAATTACTGGAATTGATATTCTAGTTTTTTCGGAAGAAACAGTCAAGTTTGCACAACTAAAAACTCTAAAAGGAACATTGACTGGTTCGCAAGTACCAAGAGCAAAAAAAGAATTAAGCATTCATAAAAACTCTTTGTTTATAGCAGCTTTTGATTTAGGTAAATGGACTTTTTCAAATAGAAGTAACATTCCTCGCATTGCTGGTAAACCATTTTGGAATATGATTTGCATGGATTATGATCTAGTTGAAAATCATATCCGAGATATGTTACAGAAAATTGATCAAGCATTTGCTGAATTAGCCACAAAATAAATAGTTACCAAATCTATAGAGAAAAAAGTGAAAGTTGTTCAGATATCTCTTTACCTTTTGCTTTGTTTCCTTGAATTAAGTTGAAAAGATAACTCCCAAGTTCTTTCGCAAGTAATACCGGAACTGCATTACCAATTTGTTTGTATTTAGAACTGACAGAACCATAAAAAATCCAATCATCGGGAAAAGTTTGAATTCTTGCAGATTCACGGACAGTTAAAGAACGTAATTCTACAGGATGACACATATCTGTAGCTTTTTGGTGTGGACTTGTTGTGATTGTTGGAGAAGGTTTATCCCAAGATAATCTTCTGTAAAAACCTACTTTTCCACCTCCCGAATTATAAGCACCTCCCATAGCTTCTTGTTTTAATTCCTCTGGTAAATGCTTCCAGTTTTGTCCAGATTCCAATAATCTTAAATATTTTAAGCGACTTTCTGGATAAGCCATAAATTCTCGTTCTGTATCAACTAAATCTGTTATAGCATCTTCTAAAGTTCGCCATTTAGGTAAAATTTTACCATCTTTGCAATATTTGGGAATGGGAAATGTAGCAGCTTCACCATCTCTAGAACCAATAAATACTACACGCGCTCTATTCTGTGGAACGCCATAATCTGCGGCTTCTAAAAGGTTATAAACGACGTTGTAGCCTATTTCCTTCATTTCTGATAATACTACTTTTAAAGCAGCACCAGCTATTTCATCAACTTCTAAGGGTGGGTAATCTTTTCCTCTTTGGTTAATTGGTCTATGACGAAGTGGAGCAGAAAGCAAACCTTTGACATTTTCCATTAAGAAAAAACGGGGTTGGACTTCTTTAACAATGCGAACAAAGTCCATGAATAAACTACCGCGAGGGTCCATAACTGAACCTCTTTTCCCTGCGGTACTAAATGGCTGACAAGGTGGACCACCAGTTACTAAATCTACTTCTCCTGGTTGTAAAGCACGTCCTAAATTTAAAACCATTCCCCCTTCTTCAAGTAATTCTTGAGAACTGACGTTTTGTATTTCTCTGGGAATAGCACTTTCCTGCAAAAATGGACGATTAAGCGCAATTGTTTTTGTAGCATCACGGTCTTTTTCTACTACACTTACTGTATGAAATCCTGCTTGTTCCATACCCAAATCTAGACCGAAAGCACCTGTAAATAAGGAAATAGAAATAGCTTTACCATCTATCATTCTTGTCGTTCCCCAACAATTACTAAAATCAATAGTTATATAATGAGATGTATAAGGAACTTGCTCATATATGACTAGTTAGATTAAGTGTATCACTTTTTGGAGATAAATAGATTTAATAATTGTAAACATTACCAAATCATCCCCAAATTCAAAACAAAACCCTTTAAAACATCTTCCCCCGAAACCGTAGCAGGAGAATCTAAAACCTCAACCTCCTTACCTGGTCTATAAATTTTCACCTGACAAGATTTACGATTAATTAATATACCCAAACGTACACCATTATTTATATATTCCTTCATCTTTTCCTGTGTAGTTTTCAAACTATCACTAGGAGAAAGTAACTCAATAACAAAATCAGGACAAATGGGAGGAAACTTTTCCTTTTCTTCTTTAGTTAAATTATTCCATTTTTCCAACTTTATCCAAGCAGCACTAGGAGAACGAATCGCACCATTTGGTAAAATAAAACCGACATCAGAACCAAAAACTACACCTTGTGATTTGTCATCGTTCCAATTTGCTAATTGAGCAATTAAACCAGAATTAATATTGCCAGTTATACCACCCAATAAAGGCTTTAATATCAGACTACCATCAGCATTACGTTCAATTTTGATTAATTCATTAATTTGACATAATTCAAAAAATTGATCATCAGTTATTTGAATTGATGGAGGTAGATAGAGAGTGATAAAATCCATATTTATTCTACACTAATGTCATAACTTTATTATATTCTTCTTGATGACTTTGCAAAGCATCCCAAACATCAACTTTTTGCTGAAGATTCAACCACAGTCTCGGTCCATTACCTAAAGCTTTACCAAGACGAATAGCAATATCTACAGTAATGGATTTTTCACCATTAATAATTTCTTGAATTGTTTGATGAGATATTCCTAAAACTTCGGCAAAATCGTGATAATTAACTTCTAAATCATCTAAAGTATCTGCAATTACTTCACCTGGATGTATTGGCCTTGCTAATCTCTCATCAGTAATATTTTGCCAATTATTCATAATTAATACTCCTTGAATATTTCAGCCCACAGCATATGCTGACATACATATCTATCATTACTCCCGGTTCGCTCATTTTTTTTGGAGTTCGAGAAATTGCCAAAAAAATAGAAAATCTAGGTTTCGTAATGGTTTTAGCGATTTCCCGAAATTTAGCTTGAACTACCCTCGGTGCTAAAAACTCTATTTTTATGCGAACTGCTTGCAGCAGCGCTTCGCTATCGCCTACGTCATAGTACATTTGAATTACAGGCTAAAACCCCTATTAAATCGTTCAGGTTTTTTCTAACTCAATTTAAAATAGGCGAACCGGGAGTCATTGTATTGCTTATTCCATAATTACAGTACCAAAAAGCGATTCCTACGGAGCGCTTCGCTATCGCACTTCCCAACATTCCCGAAATAGCGATCGCACCCCACATTCCCAAAAGCGAACTGCTTGCAGCAGCGCTTCGCTATCGCTCACAACCCCCTAATTTTAAGTGATCGCAATTTCAACTTACTCCTAAACAGCGATTCCTACGGAGCGCTTCGCTATCGCACTCCCACACCCCAAAAGCGATTCCTACGGAGCGCTTCGCTATCGCACCTTCCAAACCTCAAACAGCGATACCTTCGGTCAGCTTCGCTATCGCACATCCCCAAAAGCATCAATTAAGCAGACATTAAACGCTGTGTAGGTTCAGGAATTTTTCGACCTAACTCTTGAGCAGTTTCTATCCATTCCTGCATAATAATTTCTATATTTTGCAGTGCTTCTTGATAAGTTTCTCCATCAGCAGCACATCCCGGTAAATCTGGAACTTCTGCGATAAATGCTTGGTCTTCTTCACTCCAATAGAGATTAATTTCATAGCGCAGAGTCATCTTAACCTCCTAGCTGATATTTAAGTAACATTTCACGGACTTGTTTAACTTGATATACTTTGGCTTTTCCTTGTTTGGGTTGAAGGTTCAAGATTTCTTCAACTCCTTCTTTTGTAAAAATGTGGTGACTACCACGAATTCTTTCATCCCACATTCCGCACCCCAAAAGCGATCGCATCCCCACAAACCCAAACAGCGAACTGCTTGCAGCAGCGCAACGCTTACGCACTACCCCACATCCCAAACAGCGAACTGCTTGCAGCAGCTTCGCTATCGCACCCCCACATCTCAAAAGCGATTCCTGCGGAGCGCTTCGCTATCGCACTCCCAACATCCCAAAAAGGGAACTGCTTGCAGCAGCGCTTCGCTATCGCACTCCCACATCCCAAAAGCGATCGCCTTGAGTTATCCCACTATTTTCTCTTAACTGGTATAATCATTCCTATAATTCACTGTTTAAAGCAACTATGCAAATTAAAGAAATGACGGCGGAACAGTTACAAAACTTAATCCGTACTACTGTAGATGAAATGCTAGATGAATACTTCGGTGATCCTGATGAGGGTATGGAAATCAAAGAATCATTTAAGCAGAGTTTATTGGAAATCCGGCGTAAACGTCAAGAAGGAAGACCTACTATTCCTCTAGACGAAATTTATAAAAGGTATGGGATAGAAGGTTAAATGGTTAAATGAGTTATTCTGTAAGTTTTGAATCAGAGTCTATCACTGATTTAGATAATTTAGATCAGGTTGTGCGTCTGAGGATTCTGAATAAAATTCAATGGTTAAGTCTCAATTTTGAGCAGATAACTCCTCTATCTCTTACAGGTCAATGGTCAGGTTTTTATAAGTTAAGAGTGGGTGATTATCGAGTTATTTATGAGTTAGATATAGAAGAACAATTAATCATTATCATTAGAATTGGTCATCGTAGGGAAATTTATTAGATCAACATCCCCAAACAGTGATCGCACTCCCAACATCCCAAACAGCGATCGCACCCCCACACCCCAAAAGCGATCGCATCCCAACATCCCAAACAGCGATCGCACTCCACACATCCCCAAAAAGCGATCGCACTCCCAACATCCCTAAACAGCGATCGCACTCCCCAAACCTCAAAACAGCGATCGCACTCCCAATATCCCCAAACGCGATCGCACTCCCCACATCCCAAAAGCGATCGCATCCCACACATCCCCTAAACGCTATCGCTCTCCCAACATCCCCTAAACAGCGATCGCTTATCTATAGTGTATATTTAAAGTAATAACATCAGCTAAATTGGCTCATGGTAAAAATTATGTTGCAAGCAATTGAAGGAATTTACAAAGATGGTAAAGTAGAACTTAAAGAATTACCATCTGATATTTCAGAAAGTCTGGTTATTGTCACTTTTTTAAAGTGGGAAAAAAATCACCCAAAAAATAAAATAATGAAGTTTGGTATGTTTTCTGGTAATAACCAGTCAACAGAAGCAGATTTTGAAATTGCTGAATTTCATGGGGATAGTGAGGACAGTTTAGACTGGTCATAATAAATTATGAAATATGTCCTAGATACTCATGCTTTAATCTGGTTTCTTGAAGGTAATTTAAAGTTAGGTGCAAATGCTAAAGCCATCCTTTGTGATCCTAATTCACAGTTAGTTATTCCTGCGACTACTCTAGCTGAGGCTGTTTGGATTGTAGAAAGAGGTAGAACATCTATTCCTGCCCCTAAAGATGTAATTTTAGCAGTAGAAGCTGATCCTCGTGTGGTAATTTATCCCCTTGATCAAGATATTATTGAAATGACTATGAGCTTATATTCTATTAATGAAATGCACGATAGACAAATTGCGGCAACTGCGTTAGTTTTAGCCAGTAAAGGTGAAATTGTACGGTTATTGACGTGCGATCAAAATATAACTGCTTCAGGTTTAGTTGCTATTGTTTGGTAGTTTGTAAATGAAGTCTATTTTAGCGATCGCATCCCCACATCCCAATAAGAGATCGCACTCCCAACATCCCAAACAGCGATCGCATCCCAACATCCCCAAACAGCGATCGCACCCCCATATCCCAAAAGCGATCGCATCCCCAACATCCCAAAAAGCGATCGCATCCCCAACATCCTCAAAAAGCGATCGCATCCCAACATCCCAAACAGCGATCGCACATCCCCACATCCACAAAACAGCGATCGCACCCCTCACATCCCAAAAAGCGATCGCACTCCCAACATCCCCAACAAGCGATCGCATCCCCACATCCCCAAACAGCGATCGCACCCCACACATCCCCAAAACAGCGATCGCACCCCCACACCCCAAAACAGCGATCGCACCATCCCCACATTCTCAAACAGCGATCGCACCCCAAACATACCCAAATTTTACAACAAACAATCGTAAAATTCCTTAAACGTACATTATAATTATAATGTCTGTGTGTTTTGCCTAAATGCTTGGACTAAATCAGTACAGTATAACTTGTATCAAATTTTATCCCTTGATAAATACAAGAAATTAACAACTTTATATTTTAATTATAGGAAGGTAAAAATGTTTCTTTTCTACCATAGTCAACAAAGTGTTACTAATGCCCATAATTATAAAGGGCAGTTATTTGAACAACTTATGAGTAGATACTTAGATGCTACTGGCTATGATATCAAACTCAATCAAAAAAAACATAGCTTAGAATATGACTTAGAGGGTGTTCATAGGATTAGCAAGTTCAAAGTATTAGGTGAAGCTAAAGCACAAAAGCAAAAACAAGGTGAAAATCCATTCACACATTTTTGTGGTAAATATATACCTCAAAAAATGCGTGATCCGCAATTATCGGGGCTATTTTTATCTATTAGTCGTATTACCAAGGAATCAGAAGATTACTATAACTCCCTTAGTGATTTCAATTTTTACGACATTAAGGTTTATACAGGAAAAGAACTATTTGAAAAAGTTAGGAAAGAATTAAAACTACCTGAACCATACACACTGGCTAAACAAATTGAAGACAGAGGTTTATTTCCACTAAGTTGCAATATTTTAGCTACTGATAATGGTATCTTTATGGTTCAATTTGTAGCTACTTCTAAATCTACTGGAGCTTCACTATTTGCGTTATTTAGAGAAAATGGTACTTTATTATCTGATCAGAATTATTCACGATCACTCAAAGAGCATATATCTGAACTATCAGGATTAGATCCTATTATAGATGATCACAGTCAATTTACCCAGCAAATTGATAAAGATAACCATATTATTCGTAAAGGATTATCTCTTAGTCAAAGTTGGACTGATTATAGATTACCAGCAGCACCAGAATTTTTTGTAGGTAGGCAAACATTAGTTGATAGAATCAATGAGCATTTAGAATTGAAGAATAAATCAAATATTATTGAAATTAAAAGTCGTTCTGGTGTTGGCAAAAGTTCATTTATTGCATATATTAATAGTAAATTTGAAAAAAAAGGTCATATTTTAGAGTTACATGATGCCAGGAATATTAAATCTATTATTCATCTGTTTAGTGTAATTCAAAGATTTACAGATTCACCTTCAACACCTTGTGATATGAGAGAAGTTGAACAACAAATTCAGTCCTTAGCTGGTAAGTTAACAAATAACCAGTTTGCTATATTTATGATAGATCAATTTGAATCTACATTTAGTAATTCAGATTTATTTGACGCTTATGAAAATTTAATACAGATTTTTGCTGAGTTGAGATCAAATATATTTTTATTTATAGCCAGAAAATCAGATGTATTAACAACTTATGATGATAAAAAGATTGACTTAGGGATCATTAATCAACTTTCTCACTCATACGAGTTACAAGATTTATCACCATCTGAAGCCGCAGAACTAATCAATAAAATTAGTGAAAATTCTATTAAACCTCTTCATAATGAATTAAAAGCTTATGTCTATGAATATGCACAAGGATTTCCTTGGTTAATTAAACGGACAATGGATCATATTGTTCATTGGTTGGAAAAAAATCGAGTTATACAAGGAGATTTTTTTGATTCAGGTTTAGGACTCGATGATTTGTTTAACGAAGAACTTGAAGGTTTGGACGAGATAGAAAGAGACTATTTAACGAAAATGGCTCAATATCTTCCAGCTAATAGACAACAGTTAGAAAGATTATTCGACGAAGATCCTTTTTTATCTAAAGTTATACATAAGTTAGTTGATAGTAGATTATTAAGAGTAGAAGGAAGTACCTATGATATCTATAATGATGTATTTAAAGATTTTTTAGTTCATAAAAAACAACCTGAACTTCGGAGAGCTTTTATCTATCGTCTCTATCCAAAACAAGTAATTAACGCTTTCCATACTTTAATTAATAACTTTGGATACAATAAACAATTATCTGACAATGATTTAAAATTGTTATTTCAAAACAAAGACAAAAAAAGTCATACAATCAAAGAACTTTGTAATGTAGGATTATTGAAAAAATATAATGATTTATGGATTATTCCTAAGAGTGTACAAGATGTTTCTGAACAAAATAATTTAGGGGATTATGTTCGTCAAAACTTAATAAACAATACTTTGATTACAGATATAATGAGAAGGACTACAGAAAAAGGTTACTTTTCATTGTCAGAATCATATTTATTAACTTATTTACAAGAAAGATTTATTTTCACAAAAGCTAACGAAAAGACATGGAATCAGTATGCTAATATACTTAAAAAATGGATGATAGAATTTTATCTGATCGAAGAGATTAAAAAAGATAATCATTTAATTTCACCTACAATTGATAGGAAAGAGATTACTAAAAGACTAGGCAATTTAGAATCTTTAAATAATAAAACTAATATCTTCTTACCTACCCAACGCTGGAGTGAGTTTGAATCAGTTGCAATTCAATTACTTAATCCTGAAAACGATAAAAGATCATTAAAATTGATTGATTTAAACAAATTATCAATGATTTCTCATGAAACACCTAAATTTGAGTCTATAGAAGAATTACGTCAAGTTGTAATAGATTCACTTATTCAAGATCCTTATACTCAAATTTGGTCTTCAGTTTCAGAGGGTAAATCATTAGTTTCTATTATGCAAAATATCCTGCAAAGTGATTTTACAGAAAGCACAATAAAAAGACGTTTAAGAATTCTTCTTGATTGGGGTCAAAACTTGGGAATTATTCCCGCCAAAAAATATAAATACTAATCCAAAAAATAATACATTTATTATACTTTGCGCCTTTGCTCCTTAGCGACTTTGCGCGAAACAAAAATAGGCAGGTAAAAAACCTGCCCATCTAATCCTATTCTATACCCTCAATCCGGTTTTCTACCTCCTGATACAACTCACGTAACCGGTCTAAATTCTCCTCGCTAGTCTCCCAATAACCGCGTCCATTCATTTCCAACAAAGTAGAAACAATCTTGCGGAAAGAATGAGGATTGAGATTCATGAGACGCTTTTGCATTTCCTCATCTTTGATGAAAGTTTCATTCGTGTCCTCATAAACCCAGTTATCCACAGCACCAGCAGTCGCACTCCAACCAGTGGTATTTACCAACCGCTTAGAAAGTTCCCGCACACCTTCGTAACCGTGAGACAACATCCCCTCATACCATTTGGGATTTAACAACTTCGTCCGCGCATCTAAACGCACAGTTTCTGATAAACTTCTCACCTGTGCATTTGCAGTAGTTGTATCTGCAATGTAAGATGCAGGTTTTTTGCCATCTGCACGCAGACTTGCTACTAACTTAGTAGGATCTGAGTCAAAATAATGGGAAACATCTGTTAAACTGATTTCCGAAGAATCGAGATTCTGGAAAGTTGCATCAGCAGTTTTCAAAGTAGTTTCAAAAATCTCCCGCGACTCATCCATAACCCCAGGATTATCAGAATTGAAAGAGAAAGATTTGCGCTTCAAATACATTTCCTGTAACTCAGCTTCACTATCCCAAGTGCTATTCTCCACCGCCAAGTTAATATTAGAAGAATAAGAACCAGAAGCATTAGAGAAAACGCGAGTTGCAGCTTGACGCAGATTTATGCCCATGTCCTCAGCTTGTTTCAAAGCGTGCTTGCGGACAAAATTCATTTCCAAAGGTTCATCAGCTTCAGCAGCCATTTTCACACCTTGGTCAAGCAAGTTCATTTGGTTAATGAACAAGTCGCGGAATACACCAGAACAGTTAATGACAACATCAATTCTGGGACGACCCAATTCTTCTAAGGGTATCAATTCCAACTTGTTCACCCGTCCCAAAGCATCGGGAACTGGACGCACTCCCACCATCCACATAATTTGGGCTAGGGATTCACCGTAGGTTTTGATGTTATCTGTACCCCAGAGGACACAGGCAATGGTTTCCGGCCAGTTGCCATCATTTTCAGACTTGTTCCGTTCTAACAACCTATCAACGACGATTTTCGCAGATTGGACTGCGGCAGAAGTGGGGATAGATTGGGGATCTAAAGCGTGAATATTTTTACCTGTGGGTAATACATCAGGATTACGGATAGGATCACCACCGGGACCAGGGAGAATATATTCACCGGCTAAACCTTGGAGAAGTCCACCGAGTTCGTTATCTGCACAAACTTGTTTTAAGCAGAATTCCAAATATTCAAACAGGGGTTTTAATGCAGAGGTGTCTACTTTGGTGTAACCTGATTGATGCAGTGATTCTACCCAAGGTTCTTTTCTCCCCATATTGAAGAAGTTCAACTTGGAAACCGCTATCACTCTACCTTCTGCGTCAATTTGTTCTTGAACTAAGGCTGTAACAGCCGCACGGGTAGCGAGGGTGATATCTTGTAGTAGTTGTACATCTGCCAAAATTCCGGCATCATTGTTTTTGTAGATATCCTCAATGTTGCGACCGAGACTTTTGGCAATAATTCCGGGTAAACCTTGAATTTCTTCCTCTTGTCGGTCTAAACTAGCTATATTGACCAGAGTGGCGATCGCTTCTTCGGCAGTAGGAGGTTTACCAATTACGTGCAGTCCACAAGGTAACAAGCGTGATTCAATTTCCATCAACCTGCGATAAACGCTACCCACGATGTTATCCCGTTCTTCCGAGGACATATCCTTAGAATCGGTTTCTGGTAACTCAATATCCTTGTCTAAGTTGACAATGCGGCATTTATCCATGATGGAATTGACAATGGAAACGCCCCGGCCAGTGTCTTTCAAAGTTTGGTAAGAAGCAATTAACTCGCTAAGTTCCTTCAAACCCTTGTATAAACCAGCATTTTCCGCAGGTGGTGTCAGGTAAGAAATTGTTTCCGCGTAACTGCGACGTTTGGCAATTGTAGCTTCACTTGGGTTATTAGCTGCGTAATAATACAGGTTAGGAATTGAGCCAATTAGTTGATCTGGGTAACAATCGCCGGACATTCCCATTTGCTTACCGGGCATAAATTCCAAAGAGCCATGTGTCCCAAAATGTAACACAGCATCAGCGCCCCAAATCCGTTCTAGATAGGTGTAGTAAGCTGCAAAACCATGATGGGGACTTGCGGAACGGGAGAATAACAACCGCATGGGGTCGCCTTCATAACCAAATGTTGGCTGCACACCAATAAACACATTACCAAATTGTTTCCCGTAAATCAAGAGATTTTGTCCGTCGCTGTTGAGGTTTCCGGGAGGTGGTCCCCAGTTTTCTTCTAAGCGTTGGGAGTAGGGTGTCAGTGCTTCATATTCTGGCACAGACATTTTGTAAGCAACGTTGAGTTCAGGACTGTTGTATTGTGCTTGTGCGTCGTGGATTACTTGTTCTAGCAACTCTTGGGGAGTTTCGGGAATATCTTGTACATCGTAACCGTTGTTTTTCAGTCCTTTCATGACTTCATGGATAGAACCGAATACATCTAAATATGCGGCTGTACCCACGTTACCTTTGTCGGGAGGGAAGCTAAAAACGGTGATAGCAACTTTTTTGATTAATTTGGGTTTGCGGCGCAGACTTGCCCATTTTAAGGCGCGTTGGGCAACAATTTCTACCCGGTCTTGGAGGGCGATCGCTTTTCCAGTTGCCCCATCTTTACCTGATAGGATAATTGGCTCAATTGCCCCGTCAAGTTCAGGTATAGCAATCTGTAAAGCCACTTGAATGGGATGTAACCCCAAATCGCTATCTAGCCATTCTTCGGTGGTTTGGAAGACCAAAGGCAAGGCAACCATGTAGGGACGATTTAACCGTTTTAATGCTTCAATAGCTTTCGGATGGTCTTGTCTGGCGGGTCCACCCACCAAAGCGAAACCAGTTAAAGAGACTACCGCATCTACTAATTGTAATTTAGTTGTGGGTTCATAGAAGTAAGCTTCTATTGGTTTAGAGAAATCCAAACCACCAGCAAACACAGGCAGAACTTTTGCACCTAATGATTCTAATTCCTGGACAATTGCCACATAATGGGCATCATCGCCGGTAACTAGGTGAGTTCTTTGTAAAACCAAACCTACACATGGTGCAAGGGGGTCTTTGAGATTTCTAGAAATATCCCTGCGGACAGAATACCAGTTGAGATATTCTCGCACATCCTCAAACATACTTGGCGCTAAAGGATGCCAAATCCCCATGTCGGGATAAACAACTGGTGCTTGGTATTCAGCAGCAGCAAAGCTTTCTTTTTCTACGCCTTTCAATACGTATTTATCAGCCAGCATCAGCAAGAAGTTTTCCAGGTTTTCCGCTGAACCACCTAACCAATACTGAAAACTGAGCATGAAGTTTCTCGCGTCTTGTGCTTTTTCCATTGGTAGGAATTTCAGCACTTGGGGGAGTGTCCGCAATAACTTCAACATTCCATCTTGGAAACCAGCGCCAGATTTTTCTTTGCGCTTTTTCATGAAGTTAGCGATAACGCTCTTGGATTGTCCTAACTGCGCCAAGGAGAAGCTACCCATTTTATTGAGGCGCATAACTTCGGGCATGGAGGGGAAGACAACGGATACATCTAGGTTATCACGATGGGGTTCAACTGCGGCAACTACTTTTTGTGCTAAGTCTTCTATAAAAATTAGAGAAGCAATGAATATATTAGCACTGGCTATATCGCGTTTCAACTCCTCATAGTTTTCAGAGTTGCGTAGTTCTTCAATCAAGTATCCACTGATTTCTATGGCTACGCTAGGATGATTAGCGTTAATTTCCCGTACCGCTTGCGATAATGCACTTTGGTATTGGGATTCTAGCACGACATAGACAACCTTGATTAATTTACGTCCCCGTAAATCGTCAGGTGCAATATGCCTAATAGTGGACTTGACTTGGGTAAACATTCAAATAAGCTCCTTTAAGGCGTGTTTTTGTGGAGTTCATCACGGTTGATATGGCCGTTTGTAACTGCAATTATTTTCGGCAATAAGAGTTTTTTAGCAGAAAACTCGGATTCTGTGGGGGTTTTGTCCTATATCTGACACAAAATGATATAGAAAACAACATATTTATTCATGAATCTTAACAAAGAATGAAGGTTTTCTCACCTGGTTTTAAATTTTGTTTACATAACAGTATAGAACAGTATCAATATGTAAAAAATCTGTAATCAAGTATTGACACTGACAGTATTGTGATATTTTGGTTTTGAGTTGGGCAACTTTTTACATTTTTAGCGATTCGTTGTCGATTAAATTAAGAGGTTAACTGTTAACTTTAGGTTGAGTTTGTCATGGTATCTAACAGAATAAATCGGTTTGGAGATTGGACAAATTACAAAGATTTGTTTCAAAGTGGAAAGCTCGGAAGCAGCCGACCTTTTTTTGAAGGGGAGAATGTTCGTGAACGCATGAACTTGGTTCGCAATTCAATAGTATTTATTCGTCACAACTGGAATCAATATGATAAATTGATGAACGACTTAGGAAGTTTATTGGAAGAAAATTGCCTTAGTTTTGATAATGATGAAGATGATGCTGAATTAGCCAAGAGATTATCTAAACTTATCAATAGTCGAAGAAACTGGATTGATCGACTTCTTCCTGACGAAAAGGTTGCGGATGATTATGATGCAATTCGCTTGTACACATCTGCAAAAGGTTATGAACAAATTTATTCATTCATGAATCTTGTGTTCCGAAGTGAGCTGCCAACAGAATTTGAACGCCTAATTATCAGCGTAGTGTTCCTAGTAGAATTAATTAATATTGATTTATTTAATTACAGTCATAACGCACCCACTTCAATAAAGGACTTTAATGGAGTGGTATATAGAGGAATGTATCTTGCCGAAGACCAAATTCAATCCTTTTCAAAAATATGTCAGCAACCGTTATCAGAACGATATATTTCAATTCCATTAGGATTTTCCTCTACTAGTCTC
>NZ_VILC01000030.1:0-1582 GCF_009712065.1 Aphanizomenon sp. UHCC 0183
GAGTTAGGGTTGGGTAAAACATTTGATACAGCAATCATGACTTTTCAAACACCCTCTAATATTATCGGTTCTTCGGTACTTGTTATGCTCAACCGATAAGTTGAGAAAAGGGAATAGGGAACAGGGGAAGTTTATAATTATCTATGATGTGTATCTATTTCTAGTAAAAACCTAATTTATTTTATGAATGCTCCACACAAAGACCTTGATTTTGAAAATCTCCTCCAATATTTGAGAATCAATCGAGGGTTTGATTTCACAGGTTATAAACGTTCAACTTTAATGCGTCGTGTTATTAAAGAGATGGAGACTTTAAATATAGATAGTTTTGTGAATTATCAAGATTATTTAGAAGTTCATCCAGATGAATTTAAAAATTTATTTAATACTATTTTAATTAATGTGACTGCTTTTTTTAGAGATACTTCAGCTTGGGACTATTTAGCCCAAGAAATTATCCCTGATATCATCAAAAATAAACAAAAAGATGAACAGCTTCGGTTCTGGAGCGCTGGTTGTGCGTCTGGACAAGAGGCTTATACCTTAGCAATGGTTGTAGCAGAAATATTGGGAGTAGAAGAGTTTCGTAAGCGCGTAAAAATCTACGCAACAGATGTAGACGAAGAAGCTCTCACCCAAGCTCGTCATGCTAGTTATTCAGCCAAAAATATCATTGAAGTTCCATTAGAACTGCGCCATAAATATTTTGATTTAGTGAATAAGAATTATGTTTTTCGTCAAGATTTGCGTCGTTGCGTGATTTTTGGTCGTCATGATTTACTTCAGGATGCACCAATTTCTCGTTTAGATTTATTGGTTTGTCGCAATACCTTAATGTATTTTAATTCAGAAATACAAGGAAAGATTATCAATCGGTTTCATTTCGCGCTTAATGATCATGGCTATCTGTTTTTAGGAAAAGCAGAGATGTTAGTCATGCACTCTAATTTATTTATACCTATACATTTAAAAGATCGTGTATTTGCGAAAGTATCTTTGGGAAACATCCGTAATCGTCAACTAGTTATGACAAATTTGCAAAATAAAGAATCCTCTAATAATGTTTATGCTGAAGAACTGCGAATTAGAGATTTGGCTTTTGATACAGCATCTAGCGCCCAAGTTGTCATTGATAATCATGGTATATTAATTATGATTAATGAAGAAGCTCGACGTTTATTTAACCTGACAAATAAAGATTTAAATCGCCCTTTTCAGGATTTAGAATTATCCTATAGACCTGTAGAGTTACGCTCATTAATCGAGCAAGTATATAATGAACGCCATCCTATTATACTCACAAATGTTGAACGTTATCAGCCAAATTCAGAAGTTCAATATTTAGATGTGCGAATCATTCCTTTACAAGATAATGATCAAACCATTCTCGGTGTCACAATCTCTTTTAATGATGTCACCCGTTATCTGAAACTCCAAACAGCATTACAACGCTCTCGACAGGAATTAGAAACAACCAATGAAGAATTGCAATCTACCAATGAAGAACTAGAAACAACCAATGAAGAATTGCAATCTACCAATGAAGAACTAGAAACAACCAATGAAGAATTGCAATCTACCA
>NZ_VILC01000030.1:1607-9197 GCF_009712065.1 Aphanizomenon sp. UHCC 0183
AACAACCAATGAAGAATTGCAATCTACCAATGAAGAACTAGAAACAACCAATGAAGAATTGCAATCTACCAATGAAGAACTAGAAACAACCAATGAAGAATTGCAATCTACCAATCAAGAAATGGAGACAATGAATGAGGAACTTCAATCTGCTAATGAAGAATTACAAACAATAAATAATGAATTAAGCGATCGCACCAGTGAACTTGACCACACTAATATTTTTCTGTCTTCCATTTTAAGCTCTCTGCAAATGGGAATGGTAGTCTTAGATAATAGTTTTAATATTTTAATTTGGAATCATACAGTTGAGGAAATGTGGGGTTTACGCACTGACGAAGTAATGAATAAATCCTGGTTTAGTTTGGATATCGGTTTACCTGTAGAACAACTGCGAAATTCCCTTCGTGATATTATATCTAGTAAGAAGAAATTACAGGAAATACTTCTGAATGCCACCAATCGTCGCGGTAAAAAAATCCAATGTTATGTTGCCTGTAGTCCTTTACTAAAAGAAACAGTAGAAGGTATTATCATTATGATGACAGATGTGGAGAAAATCAATAGTATGATTTCTCCAGTGGACATTGAAGAAAGACAACGGGAAGGATAATAGCAAGGAGTCAGGAGGTAGGGGCGCAGGGCCTGCGCCCAGTCTTTATTTTTAATTGTTAATTTTTAATTGCTAATCTATGTCTATAATTATTGCTGGAGAACGGAGTGGAGTCGGGAAAACAACAGTTACACTTACCCTATTAGCATCTTTACGTCGTCGTGGTGTAAAAGTGCAATCTTTTAAGGTGGGACCCGATTATATTGATCCGATGTTTCATCAATATGTTACTGGTCTTCCTTGCCGAAATTTAGATGCTGTGCTAACTTCAGAAAGTTATGTGCAGCAATGTTTTCACCATCATTCTCCCCAGTCTGAATATACTTTAGTTGAAGGGGTAATGGGTTTGTTTGATGGTATTAGCCATTTGTCAAACACAAATGAAAAAACCGACTTTGCAAGTACAGCCCACGTTGCTAGATTATTAGATATACCAATAATATTAGTAATTGATTGTAGTCGTTTATCGGGTTCAGTAGCTGCGATCGCTCACGGTTATTGTTCTTTAGATAGTAGAATTAAAGTTGCTGGATTAGTCTTAAATCGAGTCGGAAGCGATCGGCATTTATCATTATTAAAAGCTGCCCTTTCACCTTTACAATTACCCATACTCGGTGTCTTACGACGACAAGATAATATTACCATTCCTGACCGTCATCTGGGTTTAATTCCCACCGCAGAACTAGCAGAATTAGATCAAATAATTAATAGTTTGGCAGATTTAGGTGATATTTACTTTGATTGGGATAAACTTCTCCCACTTTTAAAATCAGCATCTTCCCCAATTCCCAATTCTCAATTCTCAACTCCCAATTCTGCTGTAAGAATTGCTGTAGCGCGAGATCAAGCCTTTAATTTTTACTATCAAGATAACTTAGATCTACTAGAAGAATTAGGAGCAGAATTAGTATTTTGGAGTCCATTAAATGATGATCAATTACCCAAAGATATCCAAGGAATGTATTTTGGTGGAGGGTTTCCTGAAGTATTCGCACAACAATTATCTAAAAATACCAGCCTAATACAAACAGTCAAAAACTCAATTTTAGGAGGAATACCCACAATTGCGGAATGTGGAGGATTGATGTATTTGTGTGAAAAAATTATTGATTTTGATGGTAACTCTTGGTCAATGGTAGGAATATTACCCACTTATGCACAAATGGATAAAAGATTAACATTAGGATATCGTCGCGCAGTAGTTTTAGAAAATACTTTTTTACTTGATAGCAATAAAAACATTTTTGGACATGAATTTCATCGTTCTCATTTAATCACTAATTCTCCCCAACCATTATTTAATACCTATCGCTATGATTGTGATGAAAATACAGGTTTTGAAGGTTGGTATTTACCTAATGTTCATGCTTCTTATATTCATCAACACTGGGGAGAAAGTAGAGAAATTCCTCAAAGATTTATCCAGAAATGTTTAAGAGGATGTTTGAAAAGTCGTATCCCGTAATTTTCATCACATTGTTACCCCCCTTTCCCCTTATAAAGGGGGGTAACAATAAAAATCCAGTTCCCTCCCCTTACTAAGGGGAGGGTTAGGGTGGGGTAAAAAATATTTGACAACCATAACTTTTAAAACACCCTCTAAAATCCTAGTGACAAATGACATTAAATGGTTTAAAAATGAAAACTATTAGAGTTTTTATAGGATGTTTGAGTTTGTGGCTATTCTTAGATATAGCTGCTTATTTGGGTGCGGAAATTTTTTGGTTTCAGGAAGTTGGTTATATAGAAGTATTTTTGCAAAGATTGTTAACTCAGGGGAGTTTATGGTTGTTTATTGTGAGTTTGAGTGCCATTTACTTATTAGGAAATCTCACTTTAGCTGAGAGGTTGAAATATCCCCCTTTTTCTCATTCTACTCCGGTACAGGAACTAAAAATTAGTCGAAAATTAACGAGTTTTCTTAGTCCTCAATATCCCAGAAATAATCAATCCCCTCAATGGCAAAATTATACCAGTAAAATTAAATTGCGATCGCTCTTACCTCTAATATTAGGGTTAATTTTTTTACTGTGCCTGATGCTAATACACTATGGAAACATTGCCCTCTCCTATTGGTTAGAGAAAGTTAATCAATCTAGTTTATCAGTACCACTATTATTTCGAGCCGAGATAATTTTACAGTTGGGAAGACAGATAATTTCTCAACCTTGGTCTTTAGGACTATTGGGGGGATTATCTATGGCTATATTAATTTATAGCAAATTGTGCTTCAGAGCGATCGCTATTATTTTTAGTCTTATCTTTGGCTGGATACTATCTCAACATTGGGCAAAAATTCTCTTATCTTTTCATCCTATTTCCTTTGATCATCCTGAACCATTATTTGGCAAGGATATCAGTTTTTATATTTTCCATCTCCCCATTTGGGAACTTTTAGGATTTTGGTTAATAGGATTATCTCTATATGCTTGTATTAGCGTCATTCTCACCTATTTATTATCAGCAAATAGTCTCAGTCAAGCCGTTTTTCCCGGATTTTCTTCTCCACAAATGCGCCATTTATCGGGATTAGTCGGCTGTTTAATGTTAGTCGTATCTTTAAATTATTGGCTTAGTCGTTATCAACTCCTATACTCGGTTCGTGGTGTCAGTTATGGAGCTAGTTATACTGATGTTAAAGCCCAATTACCAGCAGATACAATACTGTATATTTTATCAGTAGCTATAGCCTTATACTTATTATGGTTAACTGTATTTTGGCAACAAAAATCTTCACATCATCGCCGGGTAAGTTATGCTTTAGGTATTTATATAACTTTGATATTCATAGGTAATTTTATTATACCTATGGCTGTACAAAGTTTTATTGTTGAGCCAAATGAATTACAAAAAGAACAACCTTATATAATGCGGAATATCGCCCTAACTCGTCAAGCATTTAATTTAGATGTCATTGACTCTCAAATATTTAACCCCATAGGAAAACTCACAGAAGCAGATATCAAAGGTAATGAATTGACAATTAGAAATATTCGGCTTTGGGATCAAGAACCATTATTAAAAACTAACCGTCAGTTACAACAAATTCGCCCTTATTATAAATTTTCCGATGCTGATATTGATAGATATTTAATTAAAAATAACGGTAATCAGGAAAAACAACAGGTACTAATTGCAGCGAGAGAATTAAATTATCCAGATGTTCCCCTCCAAGCACAAACATGGGTAAACCAAAATATGATTTATACTCATGGTTATGGCTTCACTATAAGTCCCGTCAATACCGTTGCTACTGGTGGATTACCAGAATATTTTGTCAAAGATATTAGTGAAAATGGTAGCGTATTAAATACTTCTAGTCCTAATATTCGGGAAAGTATTCCTATCGGACAACCCCGAATTTATTATGGAGAAATTAGTAATACTCACGTCATGACTGGGACAAAAGTTAAAGAATTAGATTATCCCAGTGGCAGCGATAATGTTTATAATAGTTATGATGGATTAGGGGGTATTCATATCAACTCTCTATGGCGAAGATGGCTATTTTCCATATATTTAAAAGACTGGAGAATGATATTTACTAGAGATTTTTTACCAGAAACTAAAATATTATTACGGCGGAATATTAACCAACGAATTCGCACCATTGCCCCTTTTTTAAAATTTGATAGTGATCCTTATTTAGTTGTAGCAGATGCCCATATAGATGGTCAAAATCAACAATTTCCCGGTAGAGAAAATTATCTTTATTGGATAGTTGATGCTTACACCACAAGCGATCGCTATCCTTACTCAGATACAGGTAAAAATAGTATTAACTATATCCGTAACTCTGTTAAAGTCGTCATTGATGCTAACAACGGTACAGTCAGATTTTACATTGCTGATGCCTCCGATCCATTAATTACAGCTTGGTCAAAAATATTTCCCAAAATGTTTCAACCACTGAATAATTTACCAATCAATCTCCGCAGTCATCTCCGCTATCCAGTAGATTATTTCAAAATTCAATCTGAACGCTTAATGATCTACCACATGACAGATACCCAAGTATTTTATAATCGGGAGGATCAATGGCAGATTCCCAATGAAATCTATGGTAACGAAAGCCGTAAAGTTGAACCCTACTATTTAATAACCAGTCTCCCTAACGTTTCCTTTGAAGAATTCATCCTCTTACTTCCCTACACACCCAAACAACGCACCAATTTAATCGCTTGGTTAGCAGCACGTTCCGACGGTGAAAATTATGGCAAATTAGTATTATATAACTTTCCCAAAGAACGTTTAATTTATGGACAAGAACAAATTGAAGCCAGAATAAATCAAGATCCAGTTATTTCTCAACAAATTTCCCTATGGAATCGTCAAGGTTCAAGAGTAATTCAAGGTAATCTGTTAATAGTTCCCATTGAGCAATCATTACTATATGTTGAACCAATTTATTTAGAAGCCACACAAAATAGTTTACCAACATTAGTGAGAGTAGTCGTAGCCTATGAAAATCGCATCATCATGGCACGCACCTTAGAACAAGCACTACAAGGAATCTTTCAACCAGAACTCGCACCACCAGCAACTATTATTCGTCCCCTAGAAGACGAAATACCCCCTGGTTAAATAGCTACCAGAACAACCACAGGGGGATTGCCCCTACGATGCAATTAACGTATCGGTGTTCTAGAAATTCAAAAATTTAAAAAACTATTACCAACTGTATTTTTAATATCCACGTACTACTTCAGGTATATATTCACATAATAAAAAACAAAACTATTGACAGAGATAACTAATCTTTACTTTTGATAAACCTATAATCAGAAGCCATATACAGCTTTACCCAAACAAAGCATAGACTTAAATTAAAAGTTTCAAAATCAAACATCAGTCACAATTAAAACAGACTTTATATTGAGGAGCTTGCCACTTGGTTCTGTCACATTTTTTAATTACAGCACTTTCTGATGTTATCAGGTACAGTTTTCTATCGCAAAACCCGTAGGGGCGCAGGGCCTGCGCCCTCCATTATGTCCTTCGCTCTTCATTGTATTCCATGAAAACGAAAATTGTTGTAAGAACCATTATAGATAATTAAGGAAAATAAGATGTATATAGATCAGGTATTGGGAAACACATTTATGACTGACAATACCAACTTGTCTATTGCTCAAGGTGCAGTTCAACAAGAAAAAGTCCAAGTGCAATATCACAACATCCAAATACCAGATTTAGCACTATCTTTAGCTCCTCTGGGATTTATTTTTGTTTGGGCTATTTTTCTCCTGCTTTTTCACAAAATCCGCACCAATACAGATGATAAAGTATGCGTAAAAAACAAAATTCTACAAAAAGTCCCCTGTAAAAAATGTCAATTTTTTGCCAATAACCATTATTTAAAATGTGCCGTCAAGCCTGATACTGTTCTCACAGAAGAAGCCATAGACTGTTCTGAATACGTGCCTAAAAAGGTCAGCTTCCCCCCTAAGATATTATAAGAAAATTTGAAACAGAAAAGTTTCATCCTCAACAGGACTTGCAGTCATGCAACTACAGTCGGGCAGACCGAAAGTTAACCCTTCGGCTTCGCTCAGGGTTAAAGCCGAGCGGAGTCGAGGCTTTAACGCTTGGGAAAAGTCCCACCTCTGAGCTAGATAACACAAGGAGCAAAGAATAGGACATCAAATCTTCAGGCATCTATTGACATTTCTCGACAATAGGTTCATAATATTATATATGTATACGAGAGTTTTGTAGTTAATTTAAAGTCAATAAATATTTTGAGTAACTGTAATGGTTCCGAATAGACTTGAATGGCTACAAAGAAAATAAACCTTTCCTTAGAAAACTTGGTAGTTCTAGAGAAAATTTGGGTATTGAACTCGTTGATAGACAATCAAGAGCCTTAGAATTATGTTCTAAGGCAATGTGGGATACCACCTTCACTAACTCAGTTGGTGATGTTATACTGGATATTCACGATATCTCAGATGTCGGCGAATGTCTCGGTTAAAAGTATCAGTCTAAGTAGGTTAGGAATGTGAATTAAATAAGGTGCAAAAGTAGTGCAAAAGTAGGGTGTGTTAGCGACAGCGTAACGCACCATTCCAGGTTACATCAGAATTGCAGGTTATTAAATTTGCGTTCCTAAGTAGGTGAGCGTTGAAAATTGTCGTTATGGCAAGGCAAAAGGCAAGAGGCAAGAGGCAAGAGTGAAAAGGGTTTGGGCGATTTTACATTTCTTTACACAGTTTGGTTTTATTGTGTTCACCTACTTAACTCTAAAATTTAATGATTCCTACGAAGTGCTTTGCAATAGCGAACTATTTGCAGCAGCACTTCGCTATCGAAATTCTTGAGAGAAAATCTAAGAGATCGTTGTATTCCAAGAGTTGAAGAAGGAATCAATCAGTCGAGGATTCAAACCTGCGACTGATTAAAGACCACCAAATCTACGATTTGGTGGGGGTCTTAAACCCAGTTATTCATCCGCCACTCGCACAGAATTCAGAATGAATTCTGACTCGGTGACTCCTGAATTCTGTTCGATAAAATTAAATACTACCTTTGTAAAGAATTGGAGTATCAGTAGCAACAGTTATACCATTTCCTTCCTGACGAAAACTTGCTGTTTTTGTGGGATCTACTTTTACTAATACAGGTTCAAATCCGGTCTTTGATGTGTTATATATAATGTATTCTCCATCATAAGTACCTTCTGTACTAGGTTGTAAAGTTTGCAGTTGTGCTGGTACATTTGCCCCTAAATTATAAAAACGCCTTGTACCTCCTGAATCATTTCTAATTGTCAACCCTCCAACAATACTAGAAGACTCTTCAGCAGTTAATTCTATAAGTAGTGTGTCTTTTTGCAGACTAATATTTGCGGTTTTGTCAACTAGATTTGAGATAATCATAATGAACCTCATTAATCAGTGCTAAACGATCCAATATTGCTATATTGGTCAGACCAATGCTTGAGTCTAGAGTCATAAATTGAATTATGTCTTTAGATT
>NZ_VILC01000030.1:9388-27680 GCF_009712065.1 Aphanizomenon sp. UHCC 0183
GATACAGATTATATAATGTTTTTCTGGTTTCATATCCTGTATGTAAAGGATATATCTCTTCATAACCTTGATAAAAAGTTGGCGGAAAACCTCCAAATAATTCTGTCATAGCGATATCAACTTCTCTATCACCAAAATAAGTTGCAGGATCAAATATTACTGGTTCACCCTCAACCGTAAAACCTGCATTTCCTCCCCATAAATCCCCATGTACTAAAGCCGGTTGAACTTGATAATTTGCTAATAATTCGGGAATAGCTGCTAATAGTTTTTCTGCTAATGGAAAACTACCGCCGCGTTTTTTTGCTAACTTAAATTGATAACCTAAACGGTGCTGAATATAAAATTCAATCCAAGAGTTAGAAAAATTGTTAATTTGCGGTGTAGAACCAATAGTATTATTAATATCCCAGCCAAAACCTTGATTACTGGTAGTTTTGTGCATTGCTGCCAATTTGCGTCCCATTTCTTGCCAAGACTTATGGTTACCAGTGGTCATTTCTAGCCATTCCAAGACAAGATAGCTAGAATTGCCTGTAGTTCCCCAACAGATTGGACCAGGAACGCGGATAGTTCCTGTGGTGGACATTTGCTGTAAACCAAGCATCTCTGCTGCAAACATTGAGACTTGAGAAGCTTGATTTAGTTTAACAAAGTAAGTCAATTGGCGATCGCTGATAGCAAAACCCTGATTAATACACCCACCACTAATGGATAAATGCTGCTGACTGACAAATTTTTCGCCAGTAACTCGGCTAATATGGGTATCAATTTCCGTCCAAATCATAGTTTGTCTATTCTGAGAGGGTGTTTGAAAAGTCTCAATCCATACTAACCCTGGCGACTAGAAGTCGCGGCTACACAGACAAAACCCACCTATTCCTTCGGAACGCTACGCGAACGTGGGTTAAGAACCTTAATTTTTTGTTAGTCCACGTATCCCTTACGGGACCGTAGGAATAGGTGGACTTGGTTTGTGTAGTTGCGATTTATAATCGCCGGAAAGTAAAATCACTCAAAACTCTCCTCCTGTTCCCTGTTAAGAGTTCCCTTGCCCCAACGACAATTTTTAACGCCCACCTAGTTATAGTGGTATGCACTTCCATGAGTCCAGTCAGCAAATCGTAATGTAGGGGAAACTGTTCCTACCCCCGCCCCTACATTATATTGCTAAATTCAGTGATGAAAATGAATACCTATGAAGATATCATAGACAAATTCCAAAAAGTCCTGCTTCTGCAATAACCCGGAAGTTTGCGGACTGCCTTTTTCGTCTAATAATGGCTTCATCAAATAATAAGCTGGCTGGTAATTATACCAAGGAATCGAAGGCCAAAGATGATGAATTAAGTGGTAATTCTGCCCCAAAATTAGGATATTGAGAACCTTGCCAGGATAGACGCGGGCGTTTTTCCAGCGATTTCTCTCGACAAAAGGACGGTGAGGTAAATAATCAAAAAACAACCCCAAAGTTATTCCTACCAAGAAAGCGGGAATAAACCAAAAGTTAAGAATATAGCCCAAAAAATGATATTGGACAGAAATATAAACAATAGTAATGATAATTAGGCGACTAATAAACCATTCTAGTAGTTCATAATTACGCCATAACCGTCTTTGAAAGAAAAATACTTCATGGTACAAAAATCTCACCGCAATTAAGAACAGGGGACCACCAGTAGAAACATAATGATCTGGATCATCTTGGGGATGATTAACGTTACCATGATGCTGTAAATGTACTCGTGTAAATACTGGAAAAGCAAAAGCTAGAATCAAGGCACTACAATGGCCTAACATAGCGTTAACAATTCGATTGCGATGGGCAGATTGGTGACAAGCATCATGAATCACCGTTCCTGAACAATGTAGCGCTAGAGTATTGACACTAAAACACAACCAATGCGGCCATTCCCAAAGCCAATACCCAAAGTTAGACAAAACTAACATCATCACCACAACTAAAAACATTAATAGCGTGGGATTAAAATCACCAGGAGGTGATAAAAGTTCTTTGGGGGGAATTGTCAGTGGCTTTTGTGCCTCCGACGTGATCATTCTTAACTCCTTTCATAATCAATCTTTACGGATCATACTATTAATCTTAGTGAAGAGTAAAGTTATGTAAAGCAAGATTTATCCAGAGTTGTGGTTAAGAATGAATAAATAAGGCTATGATTCTTGGCTAAAGCAGTGCTTTGAGACAAAAAACTTTCTGAGGAGAAAGTTGCCGATCAGATTAGTGTACGATATCAAAACTATACCATGATTAGCTCTCTAACTGCTTATAACATTGATATAGTAGTGACCCAAAAGAGAGAGTCTGTTTAATTCATAACCATTTGCAAAAAGATGGCGATCAATGGAAAAATGATTTGCTGATACAGTCAGGTTTTCATGATCCAAAATCTCAGATCTTAAATGGTATGAGAAAAGATGACGATAAATTCCCAGGTAGATCCCAAAAATTTTGAACCCAGCCCATGACGCAATTAAGAGATTCTCAGCGCCGAACTAAAATTGTTGCTACTATCGGACCTGCTACCAGCAGTCCAGAAATGCTGAAAGGGATTATTGAAGCGGGTGCAACAACGCTACGGCTCAACTTTTCCCACGGAACTCATGCTGACCATCAGCGGAGTATTCGATTAATTCGGCAAACCGCTTTTGAACTGAATAGACCAGTAGCAATTCTGCAAGATTTACAGGGTCCAAAAATTCGCTTGGGGCGGTTTGAAACTGGTTCGATAATTTTAGCAAAAGGCGATCGCTTCACATTGACAAATCGCCTCATAGAAGGAACACAGGAAATAAGCTGTGTTACCTACGATTACTTAGCCGAAGAAGTCCCCGTCGGTTCAAGTATCCTCCTCGATGATGGCAAAGTCGAAATGGTAGTGGAGGAAATTAACCGCGAAAAAGGCGATTTACATTGTCGGGTAACAGTTCCAGGTAAACTTTCCAACAACAAAGGTGTTAACTTTCCGGGAGTTTACTTATCCATCAAAGCTATGACCGACAAAGACCGCGAGGATCTGATGTTTGGTTTAGACCAGGGAGTTGATTGGGTAGCCCTTTCCTTTGTCCGCAACCCCCAGGACATTATCGAAATTAAAGAACTAATTTCCAGCACCGGCAAGAATGTCCCTGTAGTTGCCAAAATCGAAAAACACGAGGCCATTGAACAAATGGAAGCAGTTTTGTCTTTATGTGATGGGGTGATGGTTGCCAGAGGTGACTTAGGGGTGGAACTACCGGCGGAAGACGTACCCGTGCTACAAAAACGGCTCATTGCCACAGCAAACCGCCTGGGAATTCCCATTATTACCGCTACCCAAATGCTAGATAGCATGGTCAGCAACCCCCGTCCTACCCGTGCAGAAGTATCCGATGTTGCCAACGCCATTTTAGACGGCACAGATGCGGTCATGCTGTCCAATGAAACCGCCGTTGGTAGTTTTCCCATAGAAGCTGTAGCCACTATGGCCAGAATAGCCGAACGGATTGAACAAGAGGAAACCCTGAACACCAATTCCCGTCTATCACGAGATAAAAGGCGTTCTATTCCCAATGCGATTAGCCAAGCTGTTGGTCAAATTGCTGAGAATTTGGGCGCAGCGGCAATTATGACTTTGACACAAACCGGGGCTACAGCCCGCAACGTTTCTAAGTTTCGCCCGAAAACGCCAATTTTAGCCATTACACCTCATGTTAATGTAGCCCGACAGTTACAGATGGTCTGGGGAGTTAGACCGCTGTTGGTGTTAGAACTACCTTCTACAGGTCAGACATTCCAAGCTGCTATTAATGTCGCCCAGGAAAAAAACCTCCTCACTGAAGGTGATTTAGTGGTCATGACCGCTGGTACGCTTCAGGGGGTTTCTGGGTCAACGGACTTGATTAAGGTGGAAATAGTCACTGCTGTACTAGGTCAAGGCATTGGACTGGGACAAGGTTCTGTGAGTGGTCGCGCTAGGGTAGTTCATAATGCTATGGATGCCAGTAACTTTAACCCTGGAGATATTTTGGTAGCATCCCGCACTGGTGTTGATTTTGTGGAAGCAATTCGTAAAGCCGGGGGGATTATTACTGAAGAGGAAAGTCTCACCAGTCACGCCGCAGTTATTGGTTTACGTCTCGGTGTACCAGTAATTGTAGGCGTAAAGGATGCGACACAAGTAATTAAGGATGGTGCAATTTTGACTTTGGATATACAGCGGGGTTTAATTTACTCTGGTGTGGTAGGAACTTAAACAATTAAAAATTCAAAAAAAATAATTTTGGATTTTTAATTTTTGGGTTTTGAAAACAAGCTACGGTGCAGACTTCTAAGATGGTGTAAAGGGGTTTTTTCACGCAGAGACGCAAAAGGCCCAAAAGGCGTTTTCTGCGTCTTGATTTTATAAGAAATAAACCACGAAGAAGCGTATCGCTAAAGCGAAAGCTCCGCTAACGCGCAGCGTCCCGTAGGGATAGGACACGAAGGAAGAAGAGGAAAAAGAAGGTTATTTATTCTGCGAACATTTCCGCTAAGATATCCAAAACTGCTTTTTGTTCTTCTGTGGTAATTTGACCTAGAAGTTTGATTAGTCGAGTTTTATCTACTGTGCGAATTTGGTCAAGTACAATTTGCCCTTCTTTTCCTTGAAATTGACAGGTCACTCTTGTGGGGTATGGTTGCCCTTTTGTTGTCATTGGTGCAACTATTACGGTAGAAATATGATGGTTGATTTCGTTGGGTGAGATTATTAAGCAAGGGCGTGTTTTTTTAATTTCACTGCCAATGGTAGTGTCAAGATTAACTAGGAAAACATCAAATCTGTTGACTACCATTGCCATTCATCTTTATCCCATTCTGTTGTGTTGATATCATCTAATAAGATATCATCGCCTTTTTCTGCCATTTCTATAAATGCTTTTTCCCAACCTTTTCTGACTTGTTCAACTGGGCGAATAATGAGATGATTTCCTTGAACTTCTATTTCTACTTCTGAGTTAATATATTATCTTTATTGCAAGATCGAAATCAGCCATTGGAAATTACAGCAGAATTTTTATTTAATGATAAAGAGAAAAATCATATTCTTAATGAATGGGAAAAACTAGAAAATGATCAAATGTGGTACAATTCTAGCTCTGAAAGATTACCGCAACAGTTTATTAGTACAACATCAACATCACTAGCATATTCATTGTATCAAACTAATCCTAAAATACAGGATTCTAATTTAGTTCAAATTTCATCTTTTAAAGAAGAGTTAAATCAGCTTTCTTATATTGGTCATATAAAAATATGGTCTAACCGGAAAGAAGAAATATTACCATCACAAGTTCTCTCACTTGCATTTCGCCTTTATCAACCTCAGCAAATTGGTATCATTGATTATCATGGCGCAAATCGAGTTTACTCTCGTGAGCAAATTGGTGGTATTAACCTTAACTCAGATTCAACAGAAAATCAATTACGGCAATCGTCACTATATAATTATCAAAATAAATATTCAAATCTAAAAACAGCAATTGCTTCTAGTTATTTACGTCAGCTTATTAGAGAAAAATCTGGGTTATCTAGCAATGAAACTGACAAAATAACTGATACTTTGAAAGAACTATTTAAAACTTTCTTTCCAGGTAAAAAATTTTTGGGTCCTCAACCTAAATCTGATGGAAGCATATCATTTGATGTCAAAACTCCCTCTGGAGCAATACATGATATTAATGAATTGAGTTCGGGAGAAAAAGAAGTTCTTTATGGTTATTTACGTTTATGGAATACTGCTCCTAAAAATTCTGTACTTTTAATTGATGAACCAGAACTACACCTTAATCCTCGTCTTGTAAGTGGATTAGCTAACTTCTATCATGAACATTTAGGTAAACCACTAGGAAATCAATTATGGCTAGTTACACATTCTGATACCCTTATTAGAGAAGCGGTTGGAGTTGAAAATTTTAGAGTATTTCATCTACAATCATCTAGTGAATCACTCTGTGAAAATCAAGCTACAGAGATCAAAGCAAATGAGGACATTAAGCGTGTAATTATTAGCCTTGTAGGAGAATCAGCTTATCTCCCAGAAGCTAAGATTGTAATTCTTGAAGGTGGGGGTGATACTGAATTTGATAAACGAATGGTGAGCTTGCTATTTCCACAATTTTCATCTAAAGTCAATATCATATCAGGTGGTAATAAAAAACGGGTTGCAGACCTTTATCAAATATTAGAAAAAGTGAGTCGTGATGCTGATATATCTGCAAAAGTTTATGCTATAAATGACAGTGATATAAATATTTCAAATTTACAAAATAAATCTGATATCATAGAATCTAATTGTTATACCTGGAATGTATATCACATTGAAAACTATTTACTTGAACCACATTTTATTATCAAAGTTATTCAAGAGATTAATTTTTCTACTCAAGATTACACAGAAGATAAGATTTATGCACAACTGAAGAAATTTGCAAGTGATTCGATTAGATTTGAAGTTGAAGAAAAACTTCGTAATTATGTAAATAATTTATTAATAAAACAACTTGATCTAAGGTTTGATCCAAAAATTCAAGCGTTAGGATCTGAGTTTTCAAAAGTAGTACAGAGATGTTATGAACGGATTGGTAAAGTATCGACAAATGAGCTTTCCAAGGATAAACTGATTGAGATTGAAGAAAGATATAGGCTGGAATATTTAGAAGCTCTTAAAAATGATTCTTGGCTTAGAATATTTCCTGGACGAAAAATTTTAAAGCTCTTCGTTGGAGAATTTGGGCATGGTGTACAATATGAAAAATTTAGGAATTTGATTTTATTTCGTATGCGTGATGCTAATTTTCAACCCGAAGGAATGAAAAATATACTTAGTAATATACACAACATTTCACAATACTAGAAGAAAAATACTATGACTACATCTATTGCTGACCAAGTTATTGAACAATTAAACATAATGCCTCAAGACTTGCAATATCAAGTCCTGGAATTTGCCCGCAGTTTGACAAATTCAAAAATCAAAGGTGTTCCCGGTAAAGAATTACTAAGGTTTGCAGGTTCAACACCCAAAGAAGACTTACAGCTAATAAGTGAAGCAATAAAACAAGATTGTGAAAAGGTTGACTTTGATAGAATAGTAGATACTTACTCCTCTCATTCCTCTGTGTTTTATGTGGTTCGTTTTTAGTAACTTGTGCGTAAGTCCTAAAGATAAAAAGAAATAATCATGACAGAAAATATTGATATAAAAGCCAGTTGTAGCAAGGTATTTATAGTATTGCTAAAACCAGCTTTTTTATTGAATATTGGTACAGTGTCTAGAATAATACCTCTTACCTTTAAGTCAATTCAATTTGAGAATCATCACCTATTAAAAAGCGTAATGCTTTTGGGCGACGGGGAGCAATACTTAATTGAGCGCGTTGTCCAATTAAGCTATCAATAATTCGTTGTTGAATGCCGGTGATTTTAGCCCCTTCTAAGACAACACTGTGTTCCAAGTCTGTTTCTATCAGTGTTGAATTATCGGCAATACTACTATAAGGACCGATAAAACAGTTTTCTAAATAACAGTTATTACCAATGATCACAGGTCCGCGAATTGTACAGTTGGTAATTTTAGATCCAACGCCAATTTCCACTCTTCCAGTAATCTGGGTTGTAGAGTCAATATCACTCAGAATTGATTTTGTTAAATAGGTATCAAGAATGAGACGGTTAGCTTCTAATAAATCATCTTTTTTACCTGTATCTAACCACCAACCGTCAAGATTACAGGCTAAAACTTCTTTTTCTTGATCTATTAAACATTGAATTGCATCAGTAATTTCTAATTCTCCTCTAGCTGAAGGTTTAATCAGAGAAATTGCCTCATGGATAACTGGTGAAAAGAAATAAACCCCTACCAATGCTAAGTTTGAAGGCGGAATTTTCGGCTTTTCAATTAATTGTAATACTCTGCCTTTTTCATCTACCTTTGCCACACCAAAAGCGCTAGGATTTGTGACTTCCCGTAACAGAATTAAAGCATCTGGTTGTTGTTGAGTAAATTTATCTAAAAATGAACTCAAATCACCTTGTTGAATTAGGTTATCACCTAAATACATGGCAAAGGGTGAATCTTTTAAAAAAGGACGGGCAACCTGGACAGCTTGTGCTAATCCTGCCGGTTTTTCTTGTAAAATATAGGTAATATTAACGCCGAACTTTTCACCATTTCCGGTTTTACTCTTGACTTCTTCCCCGGTTTCTGGGCTGATAATAATACCAATATCAGTAATCCCTGATGTAGCCATTTCTTCAATGCCGTACCATAAAATTGGTTTGTTGGCAACGGGTACAAGTTGTTTTGCTCCTGTATAAGTTAATGGGCGTAAACGAGTACCTTTTCCACCGGATAAAATTAGGGCTTTCATAGAGATTTTTCTTGTAATTCTTTTAACATTAATCTGAGTCCTTGTCGCCAATGAGGAGAATAAGTTCCCAAGACTTTGGATATTTTCTCACAAGCTAAGACAGAATAAGCAGGACGTTTTGCTGGTGTAGGATAGTCGGGAGTGGTAATGGGGATAATATTTTTGATGGTGAGGGGGAAACCGAGTTTTTCTGCTTCTTCAAAGATAGCTATGGCGAAGTCATACCAACTGGCTACACCACTATTTGTATAGTGATAAATTCCCGCAGTTTCTAATGTTAATTGGGGGATAATTTGGGTAATTGCTAAGGCTATATTTCGCGCCCATGTAGGACTACCAATTTGATCGGCAACTACTCTAACTTCCGGTCTTTCAATACCTAGTCGTAACATGGTTTTAACGAAGTTGCTTTTTCCATAAGTTCCATAAACCCAGGCTGTACGGAGAATTATATGTTGAGGGCAAATATTTTGAATTGCTATTTCTCCGGCTAATTTTGTTTGTCCATATACGCTCAATGGATTGGTAATCTTGTTTTCTTGATAGGGATAATTACTGTTACCATCAAATACGTAATCTGTGGAAATATGAATTAAAAAATTTCCTAATTTTTGACTTTCTTCAGCAATAACTTGGGGGGCTATAGTATTAATTATGTGAGCGATTTCTGGTTCACTTTCGGCTTTGTCTACTGCGGTGTAAGCAGCAGCGTTGATAATTATTTCGGGTTGGGTTTCTCTGATAATTTGGCGTAAGTTTTCAGGTTGAGTTAAGTCTATTTGCGGACGCGCAACTGTTATAACTTTGTAGTTGGATGAAAGGGTATGTTGTAGTTCTGTTCCAACTTGTCCGTTACTACCTATTAATAATATTGATTTATTCATAAACTTCTTCGGCGTTTTTGAAAGTTGGAGCGTTGCTATCTTTAGCTGATAAAATTGGGGGTGTTTTCAGAGGCCAATCTATAGCTAAATCTGGATCATTCCAAAGTATAGCGCGATCGCCTGCTGGTGTATAATAATCTGTAGCTTTATACAAAACTTCGGCAGTTTCTGAAAGCACGAGAAACCCGTGAGCAAATCCTGCTGGTATCCACAATTGGCGTTTGTTTTCGGCGCTGAGTTCGTAACCTACCCATTGTCCAAAGGTGGGAGAGTTTTTTCTCATGTCTACTGCGACATCAAAGATTTTACCAACAATGGCGCGAACTAATTTACCTTGAGGTTGGATGATTTGGTAATGTAAGCCTCGTAGCACATTGTATTCAGATTTTGAGTGATTATCCTGGACAAAGTTGGCTGTAATTCCCAGTTTCTCTGTGAATGTTTTTTGATTGTAGGACTCTAAGAAAAAGCCCCGTGAGTCTTGGAAAACTTGGGGTTCGAGGAGAAGGATATCAGGAATAGAGGTGGAGATAATATTCATTGAACTATTAAATCTCGGAAATAACACTCATAACAATATCATTATTTCCTAATCCGAGAACCAAAAGAAACTATATAGCACTTCCGGCATTGGTGAATGAAAGTATGAATTTATCAGGCTTCGCCCCGCTTCTCTAACACGCAGAGGCGCAGAGGCGCAAAGAGTAAGAGATTGAGACATGGAATTTTTGATTTTCATGCCAAACTCTCTAATCTCAAAATAACGTAGTATACTGGGGTTAATCGTATTTAACCGAAAGATGAAATACCTAACCCTTAATCCAGCAACGCCGCATTTCCTAGTCGGCTGAGGTACAAATTTATCTGCGTTTATCTGCGTCCATCCTCTTTTATCTGCGGTTAATTCTTTTTTCGGTGTAACTCAATTAGATAAGAATCTTTATATTATATAATTAGCTTATGAATAGATAAAATTGCTTTGATGCGTGGATTAAAACTAGCTCCCGTTCGATTAGTTACAAGCCATAGAAGAGAGCGCCCGCAGTCCCTCAACGCCTGTTTTAGGGATTCTGGCTGATATCCACCCGAATATACTGCTACAGGTGTAACCACAATCCCCCGACTACCAAGGACAATACTAGCGATAGCGTAAGCGCTGCTGCAAGCAGTTCGCTCTTGATCTTCGCATATGATAATCCGATGTAATTAAATAAAGATGCTGTAACTTATTATCAGCAAATTTATCTACATTCTAACAGGAATTATGCCCACTAACCCCAACATGATCCCGAAAACAAACCAAGCTAATTTAAACTTCCATTTCATTCCTTCCTGATAGCGTTCACGTAGTGTGCCGAAGGCATAGCGTGGCGTTAGCCATACTTCTAGCCCCTGAATGGGCGCAGGCCCTGCGCCCCTACCTCCTGATAGCGTAGCGTGGCGTTAGCCATACTCCTAGCCCTTACGAAAAGACTTTTTCGACAACCCCTAATTATTAATTTCGTCCTGCGACGGTACTAGCTTCCAAAACTGTTCCCCGCAAACACACCCGATCTAAATTTGCTCCATTTAACTTCACTGCATCTAATTCAGCACAGAGTAAATTAGCTCCGGTTAAATCAGCCCCTGCTAAATTTGCTGCTCTTAAATCTGCTTCTTCAAGATTCGCTTCAATTAGTACAGCACCTTGCAAATCTGCACCGCTTAAATCTGCACCTTTGAGATTAGCTCCCGTTAAATTTGCACCTCGTAAATCTGCACATCGCAAGTCAACACTCTGCAAATTTACACCATGCAAATTAGCACCACTTAAAAAAGCACCCGCTAAAGAGGCATCGTTGAGGATTGCTCCCATCAAGTTACTACCCCGTAAGTTGCTACCACGTAAATCCGCACTTGTCAAGTTAGCCTGCATCAAGTTTGCACCCATCAGGTTAGCCCGCAAGTCGGTTTCTTGCAGATTAGCCCCCATTAAATTTGCACCTTCAAAATGACCACCCTCTAATTTAGAACCAGTGAAGTCAGTCCCCACCAGTTTAGCCCCTGTTAAATTTATCTTCCTTAAATCTAGGTGAGATAGATCCTCATCTTCTAAATTCACACCGGGGAGTTGTTTGTTTTGCCCTAATCTAATGGTTTCTATATTCATTTGCTGTACACTGAAATCTGCTCACTACTTTTGCTGTCGGCATCCCAACGGGAGTCAAGTAACCATAAACCGCTGCTGACCTTGGGTGTCATTATCGGTAAATCAAGCCCCTGTTGTAAACCCATCACTAATAAACCTAATGTATCTACAAGTTTAGGATCAAAGCGGGTAGATTGTTGTTTTCGACACTGATCTAGGGCTTGAGTAAATATCTCTGCTTCTCCTTTGCTGGAGTATTTATACTGATTGACTTGTAGCTGAAATTCTGCTATCAATGACAAAATTCGTGATTCTAAAGGAATATCATCACCAGCTAAACCGGCAGGTTCGCCTGTACCATTCCACCATTCGCTTTGGTGAGTGATAATTTGGGCGATCGCTCGTAGTCGTGGCATGATTCGTAATGCTTGCGCTCCTGGGACGAGGGGACAAGCCAGAGGACAACTAGGAGATTGTTCTTGATAAGCTGTTGTTATATGAGTGGGACTAATCAGGCTTTCGGCTTTTTGGAGTTGGTCTAAGCGATGCAAGAGAGCAGCTAGGCGTAATCTTTTAATTTGCCATGCGGGTAAATCTAATAATTGCCCCATTGTTTCAACAACAGATGCTACTTCTGATGCGGCTACAGGGTTACGGCTATCTGCTAGATCAATCAACTGTGCCATCCGCAAAAATGCCTGAATTTCGTTAGATACCAAGTTACGATCTAGAAATTTTTGGTGGGATGCGGTGAGCACAGGTAAGTTACCTTGTCCGGTTTTGAGGTAATCAACAACACGAGAGACAACGGTAGCTACTTCTTCCCCCGGGCAGATAGCTGGGTGAATTGCTTGTTTATATTGACTCAGTTTGAGCGCTAGTTCGGGATGATAGTCTTGAATGTGAGCGATCGCTAACTCTGCGGTTTCCTCCACCAATTCCGGTTCAAATGTCCATAAACCATAGAATTTACGCTCTAAATCGCAAGTTGGCAACCCATCTTTCCCATAGTCAGCTTCAGATAACTCTTGACAAATTACCATAGCCGTGTAATCGGGAGCTAGAATAATCAAGTGCCACTCCTGCGCCACAGGATCATCAGCAGCTAGTCCCACCAAATCAATGTTAGGTAATTGACCGGTCGGATGTTCAGCAAAACCAGAATCAGCCGTTGCCATAATGACAATTTCCCGGCTGTGTTTTGCGATATCTGCGTATCTTTGAGCCTCTTCCAGATACCATTTACCCTGCTGGAAAGCCGTAATCACAAAAGGATCATTATCTTTCGTTAAAATATGATCTTCCAAAGCATGACAAAGAGACACTAAGGTATTTTTATAGTACACGCCAAAATGAATAGGTCTAGCACTATGGCGGTGAGATGCTTCTAACTGTTGGAGAATTGAACCTTGTAACATGGAATTAATTGGGGATTTCCGATAATACGGCTTATAAGCCGCGTCTACACAGGCAAAACCCACCTGCGTGGGTTTTATTTCAAACCCTTAATTTTTAATTAGTCCGCGCAGGCGGACTTTGTTTGTGTAGCCGTGATTTCTAATCACCTGGGCTAATCGCCAGGAGTTTTAAGATACGCTTGCCAACTGTTTCTCTGGTTTTTCTATCGGTGCAGAAAGTGCATCTTCCAAATCAGCACAACCCAATTTGGCTTCTAAAATATTCATCACTTCTCGTCCGAAGTCATTAGGATTTTGTCGCCAAGCTTGTAAGCAAACCGCACCAAAGAAAGAACCTAATGGTTCAGGATTCCAGAGGAGTTTTTTGGCTGTCCAAGGCATTAAACTCATAGGATCATAACCAGGCTTGAGAATACCCTCTTTAAAGGCATATTCTTCTAAATGGGTATGGGGTTGGAGTCCAATGAAGAAAATAGCAGGTTCAACTTTATCAGCCCCAAAAATCCGTTCTAGTTCGCGGTGATAGGCAATAGTTTGACGAATAGTTTCGGGACGTTCATCAATCACATTAAAGGAGTAGTTAACAGAAACTACATCATTGAAACCGGCGGATTTTAAATCACGACAATTTTGTAAAACAGTCCGCAAATTATAACCCATTCGCATTTTGCGAACCAGTTCTTGAGAACCGCTGGTAATCCCGATTTCAAAATAATTCATGCCTGTTTTTACCATTAACTCACACAATTGGGGTGTTAAGTTGTCGGCTCTGATGTATGCTGCCCAATGGATATCCGACATTCCCGAATCAACGATTTTCTGGAGAAGTTCTACAGCATCATCAATGAATTTCCGGGCGGGGATAAATTGAGCATCTGTAAACCAAAAGTTGCGAATACCCCGGTTATATAATTCTCGAATTTCTGCTACAACTTCATCACTAGGGTTAATGCGGACTTGTTTACCTTCAACTACTGTATAAACACAGTAACAGCAATTATGGGGACAACCGCGTTTGGTTTGGACACCAATATAAAAGTCCTGTTCTTGCAGGTAATAATTAAATTCCGGCCAAATAGTTTCGATGTAATCGTAATTACAAACTGTTTTTTCTAGGGGTGTGGGTTGTTCATGAATTAGCCGTTGACGCGGTTTATTTTCTCCCACTACATAACAGCGTTCATCCTGAAAATCTTCACCCTTGAGTAGTTTTGTGAGTAGGGTTTCTCCTTCACCGACGGAAATAATTGTTCCGGGCGGTAAGCTTTTACCCAACTGTTCATAAAATACGCTAACTGCACCACCACCTAAGACTACACGGGCTTGAGATTGATATTTTTGGGCGCGTTTTAAACCCCGTTTAACTAGTCCCAAATTGCGCCATAATTCTACATAATAAGCAATAAAAATTCTCAACCCGCCCAAAGCACCACGCAATTTTATAAACGGGTTTTTTGCGTAGTAGAATTCAAAGGCGTTTTGGAGAGGATTGCCGCCCCGTCCACCCACTGGGGCGTAAATTTGAATATCTCGCCAGGAAAAGACTAGTAGGGTGGGTCGAAACTCATCAATACATCGGTCTAGGGCGGAAGTATAATCTAGGGGGGGGATTGTGCCTAAGTCAAAAATCCGCTGTTCGGCATGGGGAAATAATTTGTGGACATGATCGGAAAGATAGACAACCCCAATAGGAAAGATAGGGTTACAGGGAAGGCGAACGTAGAGGATTTTAGTTGCGTTCATACGTGGTTTAACTGTAATGCTTGCCGTAGTTGAGAAAAAGACTAGAGGAATTGTGAATTTGCTGCTGACTGGACTAGCATTATCTTTGACATTTCAGTTGTTTTGTGCTATGCAAAAACTTTTGCCGTTAGTGATCAAAGTGAATGTGAAAACTGCACTGCATAAAATTTGCTTTTTATATATAGATGGGATTTATGAACGAAATTTTCATATACATTTACCATAACATCGAGTTTATGAATTTAGCGATGATTTTTCGTGGTAACTCCGAAGATAGATGCAAGAAATAATTCAACTTACCAGGGATGATAAATCTTGGCGTAAAGGGGGGAAATTCTTGGCTGTAAAGGATTTACAGAGATTCTAGCGGATATGACAATGGAGATTCTCATTTATCGTCTATTTTGTTACGTAAATACAGATTTATTTACAAAATTTTTATAATCTCTATATATCTTTAGATAGAAATAATGCAGAAACTTGCAGTTGGTAGTCGCAGTTACAGTAACCGGGGATCATCGGGTGTTAGCTTTACTGATGTAATGTAAAATTGTGGAGCAAATAAGCTCTTCAGCAGTTATGGCTCAGATATTAGATCCTCTACCACCGGAGCATTCGGGGAAAATTCTCTGCTGCTACGTCAATGCCACGAGTAAAATCCAGGTGGCGCGTATCTCCAATATTCCTAACTGGTACTTTGAAAGGGTTGTCTTTCCTGGACAAAGGCTGGTGTTTGAAGTGCCTCCAGAAGGACAAATGGAAGTTCATACTGGGATGATGGCAAGTGCGATTATATCAGATACAATTCCGTGCGATCGCCTGATCATCCATGAACCTAGCTATGATGAGAGACAAGACAACTTATCTCCAGAGATAAATTCTAGTAGTAGTAATCCGATTAAGTCGGAAATTAATAAAAAAATTGTAGATACGACAAAATCTTTACAAACGGTTAAATTGGCATCTATTGATTAAAAACACAATGTTGCTCAATATTGGGGTTGCTGAATTCAGCAGCCTTTTTTATGTGGGGTTGGCTGATAGCGTGACATTAGCCATCCAAGTTTTTTGCAAGGCATAGGAATCAGGATTTATCACTATTACCTGTTGCCTGTTCTGCCAATTTTGGTAATCAGTCAGTTATTCAGCAGTCAGGGTTAAAACGCAACCACTGACAACTGACAACCTACAACTAACTAATGAATATTCATTAAGCTGTAGCTTCTACTTCGGCATCTTCTGTGGATTCCAAATCTACTTGCCGCAGTCGAATATGCTTTTTCCCTAGAGTAATGACAAACTCATCCCCAGGCTGAAGATTCATCTGTTTTGTGTAAGCTGCACCGATTAATAAATTGCCATTTTGTTGGACACTAATTCTATAGCTGGCACTGCGTCCACCACGTCCATTAGCACTAGGTGAACTATCCAACTGAATACCCTCCGCATCAATTAGGGCATTCAAGAATTTCATCATATTGACGCGCTCTATACCATTTTTGGTAATGGTATAGTAGCCACACTGTTTAGCTTTGTCGTCTTTGCTGATGGCTTCTAGCTCTTTAACTTTTTTGAGCAGTTCTTCGCCGACGAGGGGTTCAATTTTTTTCTGTTTAGGCATCAACTTAGGTCGAAAATGAATTTTTGAAGTTGTCAAGTGGATTTTATTTTAGCCGACATTGAACTAATAGGAACATAATCCTTTAATTTTGGGATCAGCCTAGCCAAGTATATTACACTCATAGCCAAAATTGTTGCACTATTATCAATTTTGTTAAAAAATTATAGGAAATATAATTACGATGATGTTGATAGCTACTATAGATATAGCAATAGTCAAGAAGATATCAATTTATTGATGTAGGCAGGGAAGGGGGAACAGGAGAAAATAGCTCTTAGATGTGTAATGAATTTTTTCAAGCATCAAATGGGAGTCTTATGTAGTATTGTTATTTGATTTGCCAAATTATCAAATCAGGTAGGGACGAGGAAAGAGAGATTGGGAAAATAAAATTCATGATAACTGCTATATGAAACTAACGACAAGAGGACACTATAGTGTGAAAGCATTGCTAGATTTGAGTTTACGTCCAAAATATGGACCTGAATCTGTCAGAGCGATCGCCAAACGTCAAAATATTCCTGCTCCCTACCTAGAAAAACTACTCATCGAAATGCGTCGAGCAGGATTAGTTACATCAATTCGTGGTAGCGATGGTGGATACAAACTAGCCAAAAAACCGGCACTTATATCTATCGGTCAAATTTTAGAAGCAGTTGGTGAAAATATTACTAACTTACCCTTAAATAATCCCACACCTACTCAAACAGCAGATTGGGTAACATCCAGCCTCTGGAACAGACTCAACCAAAAGCTAAAAGAAGCCTTGTACAATATTACCCTCGCAGACCTTTATTATGATGCCCGTAGTTGGCAAGCATCTCAAGGAGAAGAAACCAATTTTGTAGTTTAGTAGGGGCAACCCCCGTGGTTGTCCAGAGTCAGCAATGACAGCGATTTCCAATCATAAGTAGTCGGACAAAATTAAATTCACTCGTTGAGAGAGGGAACTCTTAACTCCTAACTGGGAACAGAAAAATCAATTGTGTAATTAATTCTGTCCCATTACTTATAAGGTACATCTTAGCCCCCTCCCCGCAAGCGATGAGGGGGGTTGGGAGGGGGTTGGGAGGGGGGTTCTTGTTCCGGGTTTGATGACAATTTGCTGTAGGAGTTAGGAAAAAGAATAAATGACATCTGCTGTTTTGGTTTTCGCTGCCTTGTTAGATTACTTAATAGGAGATCCTTGGGGTTGGCCTCATCCCGTGCGAGTCATGGGATGGGTAATTTCTCGCTTGAGTAAACTCGCCCTCCAATATTGTCAAAATCCTCTTTCTCAACGTCTCGCCGGCATTTTCTTAGGGATAATTGTGATAATCGGTAGTGGTTTGGTGGGTTGGATAATAGTTCAAGTCGCCAAATGGGTACATCCATTTTTAGGAATTGCCGTAGAAAGTATTCTTATAGCTAGTTGTTTTGCTTTCAAAAGTTTACGAAATGCAGCAATGGAAGTTCTGCAACCTTTAAAAAATGGAGAATTAGAATCAGCGCGACAGGTATTAAGTAATTATGTCGGCAGAGATACAGCCAATCTTTCCACAGCAGAAATTCTCAGAGCAGTTTTGGAAACCGTCACAGAAAACGCCACCGATGGCGTAATGGCTCCTCTTTTCTATACTATTATTGGTGCATTCATCCCTGTTATCGGCGCTGTCCCTTTGGCTTTAGCATATAAAGCCAGTAGCACTTTAGATTCAATGGTCGGTTACAAGGAAGCACCTTATACTTATCTTGGTTGGTTTAGTGCGCGGTGGGAAGACGGTTTAACTTGGTTGCCTTGTCGGTTAACAGTGATAACCTTATCATTATTATCCTTGCAACCTGTAAAAGTTTGGCGAATTTGTCGCCGGGATGCCATCAAAGATCCTAGTCCCAATTCTGGTTGGAGTGAATGCGCTTATGCTGCGGTTTTAGGTGTGCAAATGGGAGGCATAAATTGGTATCGTGGAATAGCTAAAGAGAAACCACTTTTAGGAGATCCTATTTATCCCATTACGTCAGATTCTATTGATCAAGCTTTACAACTAACCCGATATGCGTTTTTACTATGGTTAGGACTAGCAATATTTTTAATACCTTAGTTATCTCC
>NZ_VILC01000030.1:28120-31207 GCF_009712065.1 Aphanizomenon sp. UHCC 0183
GAAACGAGAAATCACCAATTACCAATTACCTATCACCTATCACCAATTACCAATCTTATGTCTACTAAAGTAGTTGAAATTCTCTCATCAGAAGAACTGCGTCGGACATTAACTCGAATGGCTTCTCAGATTATAGAAAGAACACGAGATTTATCTCAGTTGTTACTTCTGGGTATTCACACTAGAGGAGTACCATTAGCTTATTCATTAGCTCGTCAAATAGAAATCCTCGAAGATGTCAACGTTTCTGTAGGCTCTTTAGATATTACATTTTATCGTGATGATCTTGATAAAATCGGCTTGAGAACTCCAGAAAAAACCGATATTCCCTTTGATTTGACAGGTAAAACCGTGGTACTTGTAGATGATGTCATTTTTAAAGGCAGAACTATTCGGGCTGCTTTAAATGCCGTAAATGAATATGGTAGACCAGAAGCAATTCGCCTAGCCGTATTAGTAGATAGAGGTCATCGGGAGTTACCAATTCATCCAGATTTTGTTGGTAAAAAGTTACCCACAGCGAAGGAAGAAATTGTCAAAGTTTATCTGCAAGATAGTGATGGACGAGACGCTGTGGAGTTAATTAGTAATTGAAATTAACTTTTTTAGACAATTAAATATAAGATGGGCAGGCTAGAAGCCCACTCCACAATTAATATTTTAATCTTGTGGGGTGGGCATCCTGCCTGCCCTAGTCAACAGGGATACCTTATTTACTTCTCCCATAAATCGGGTATTTGGAAACAATCACCAAGAACTAACTAGCGAGGCTGAACCTTCAACCCCCGACGTTCTAAGATTTGCCGTACCTGGGGACTAGGTGTGTAATTATAACCGTAAGCAGAACGCTCTGAGTCATCCATAATTTGAGGTGTGAGTAAGACAATTACCTCTCTGCGTTCATTAGTTCTATTGGACTTTCTAAACAGCGAACCTAGTAGAGGAATATCACCTAAGATAGGCAGTTTAGAAACAGTTGTCCGGTCTGAATCTTGAATAATACCTGAAAGAATCAGTGTTTGACCGTCTCGCAAGCGAAGTTGACCAGATGCCAGACTTCTTGAAGCTAACAGGGTAATATCACCATCAGGACTACTTGTTGTCCCAGCCAGAGAAGACACAGTAGGGGCAACAGACAAAGAAACAAAACCATTATCATCTATTCTTTCTACTTTCACTGTCAAGGTTAGCCCTGCGTTCTTGATGATAGGTTCTCTCAGGAGATTCGTTATTTTAATTCCCCCGTATACTTCTGACGTTAAAGCGACTGTTGCGTTCTGTCCCTCTTGAACAATTAGGGTGGGGTCTGTCAAAATCTTGGCATTGCCACTTGTAACTTGTGCTGTCAAACTAGCCAGAAACTTTTTAGGGAACTGGTATAATTTTGGTAGTTCGTATGTGATTTCAGTAGGAGTAATTGCTTTAACACCTGTTACTTCTGGATTAGAGCTTGCACCTGCTGTAGGATTACCTGTACTGGAATCTCTTTTGTCCAGAAAAATGTTAGCACTGCTAAGTGGATTAGTTGTAATAGGTGTTTCGGTAACACTACTTGCTACTTCACTGCCTGTAGCTGGTCGAGAACCACCAAAATTGAAAGTTGCTGCACCACCATCACTGGTAAAGTAGCTATTACCAAGACCAAAAGAAAAACTAGAGTTAGAGTCTTGAATACCTAAAAGGTTGACATCAATAATTTTGACGTTCACTACCACTTGGCGACGACGGACATCAAGCTGTACTAATTGAGATACTGCCATTTCCACCATCTTAGGATTACCAATCAATGTCACAGAATTGGTGCGCTCATCTCCTGAAGCTTGTAATCCTCTCAATAAAGGTGTTGAATCTTGATAAGTAATCCGTTGAGTTTCGACTTTTGTTTCTGTGGTTGTTTGAGTTTGGGTAATGGGAGCTACTCCAGTCCCAACAGTTACAGCATTGACACTCGTAACCAATCTTTCTCGGCTGACGGCACTTTCTGCACCCAAAGCCACCAAGAAGTTTAAAGCAACTCCCACTGTTACCTGATTTAGTCGTAAACTCCGCATGACAGTATCACGGGTGGAGTTAGGTAATTTAGTCCCGACAAAAATTGTCCGTCCCGTGCGGTTAGCTTCTAAAGCACTCAACCGCAGTACATAGTTAAAGACATCTTGCACAGGTTCGTTTTCTATATCCAGAGAAATTGTTTGAGAAGTCTTTGTTGCATCCGCACCCTGTGCTTTTTCTGCTTCACCACCGATATAAACTACGTTTAAATTAGCAGCCCGCGCTAACAGTGATAAAACCTCTCTCACAGGTGCATCACGTAATACCAAGCGGGGAACTCGTTCTTGAGTACCTAAATCAATCACGGTGGGTGATGTATCAATATTTGATTGAGTAATATCTCCTACTGGTGGAGCGACGGCTCTGGGTAAAAAAGGAGGCGCTTGGTTATAAGGTTGATTTGGTCCTGCGGATTGGGCAATTTTACCGTCAATGGTGACTTGGGGATTAGGGACTAGGACATCTGGAGGTTTACCTGGTTCATCGGGTTTAGATTCAGGTGTGGTAGCTGGGGCTGCTGATACTTTTTCTATGGGCTTAGTGGCGGTTGATGCTGTTGAATTTGTGGTGGTGGTAAAGCCAAGGGTAAGATTATTATCCTTTCGCATGACGGGCTGATTGCTGGGTGCATCATCAACACCTGTGACTATTACCCGAATGCTATTAGCATCTAATTGTTTAACTTCAATAATCTTGATTCCCGGTGCGGGGTTTTCTTGACGGAAGTTATCACCTTTGGGTAGACGCAGTTGGGCATTAATTACATCTGCAATTAAGGATTTATCTTTTTTAGTTGTAAATACTTGGGGACGATTGCCGGCAGCAGTTTTTAAAATGACGCTGATTCCGCCCTCAATGGGATTGAGTTTGACATCAGTAATTTGTGTTAATTGTGCCAGGACTGGTTGAGCGGCTAAGAGTACACAAGCCGCTGCACTTGATACGAAAACACTATTATGAAACTGTTTCACAGTTCATTCCTCACATAAAATAAAAGTCTAAATTGTCACGTATAGCAGGGAACAGGGAACAGGG
>NZ_VILC01000030.1:31284-35698 GCF_009712065.1 Aphanizomenon sp. UHCC 0183
AACAGCGAGAATATTTCATTTTGCCTCTTGCCTCTTGCCTCTTGCCTCTTGCCTCTTGCCTCTTACCTCAAGTTTGATTATTTTTTCGGTGTTGCTGCTGTTTTAGCGGCTAAATTAGTTGTTTCTTCGGGAGTTAGTGGCATTAAAGCTTCTAGGGCAAAAGTTGTTGTTAGTTTACCGATACCAATTTGCACAGGGTTGTCTTTATCCTCTGACATTTCTGGTGTAGATAATCTAGAGTCATAGTTTTTAACTAATAATAAAGGCTGTAATCGCTCAATGTTTCGCATGATTGATTGGGTTTGTTCAAAATCCCCTTCCATGTCCACAGTGATAATACTGCGTTTAAGTTTATTGTTAACTTCTACCCCAAAACTGCCATCTTCTACGAGAACAGGTTTTTCAGAAATCGGAATAAATCTTTTTAGCTTGGCTCTAATGGCATTACCAAAAGCTTTACTATTACTGGAATCTATTAACCGACTGGTATCTAGTAATAGAGTATCCAAACTTTTTTCATCTGCAAATAAAGCTAGAATTTGTTTTTGTTGTTGTTTGGCTTCGACTAAATCGGCTTCTATTTTACCAATTTGTTGAGCTTGGGTTTTCTTTTGATTAACTTCTGTTTGTAGTTGATCTTGTTTGGTTTGCAGTTGTTGATAGGTATCCCAAACGGGAAGGGCAATGTTAAATAGCATATAACCTGCACCCGCTACACCTAAGAAGCCGACTAAACCACCAATAATAGTTGGTGTTAAGGTGACACCAAAAACAACAGGACCAGAATTTTGAATCTCTGTACCTTGATTGGGGAAATTTAAATCATCACTGAATGTCATTGGGCAATGACTCCTACTTTTTTGATATTGCGAAGTCTATCTACTAGTCCGACTGTACCTTTTTTCTCTAATTCTTGAATTAAATCAGATGCTGGCACATTACTTAAACCTGTTTTAATAGTGTATTTAACTACTTGAATGGGTTTAATTTTTAGATCAGATTTATCAGTTTTTGGGGGAAGAAATCCTGTTATGGCTGGTGCATCTATTAATTCTGCTGTGATAATTCTGGTTTCTTCTTTATTGAAAAATTTAGATTGTCCTATACTTAGGGCAAAATCGTTAACTAAGGGATAGGAAATGGCAAAACCAGAAATTTCTAAGAATCCAGCGGTGTTGGTGTTGTTGGGGGTGGTAGCAGCTACGGCATCTTTACCAGGGAGAGGGGGGGCAATTTGCTTAATGGTTTCGATTTGCACTTTGTTAGGAATGCGATCGCGCAAATCCTGTAACATTGCTGACCAAGGACGTATTTGATCAAACACTGTTACTAAGGCTTTATTTTGGGTACGAATGCCGGCTGATTCTGCTTTAATTTTGCTAATGTTGGCTATTTTACTATCTAAGCTCTTACCTTCCTCCTCTAACTTGGCGATTTCTTGGGTGACTTCAGCGGTTTTCCCTTCCAGGATGGATAAACCAATAAATATTAAAGCTGGGAATACTAAACCTACTCCCACTCCTATATAAACTGGGATTAAATTCCCTAGTTGAATAGGTGACTTCTCAACTTTCGTTGCTATTTGCTTTTGATATTCTGGGCGATCTTTAAGAAAGTTAATATCTAAACTGTACATTTTATTACACCCCTCGCATTCCTAAACCCAGGATAATACCCAACCCAGGACGTTTAATTAAAGGATATTTTTCAGCATCTACCTCCAAGGACAAAGAAGTAATTGGATCTATTTGGGTAGTTGGTAAACTCAATCTTTGAGTAAAAAACTCGTCAATTTGTGGTAATCCTCCCCCAGGACCTGCTAAAAGAATCTGTGCGACTTCTAGATTTTCACTTTGATTAAGGTAAAAATCAATGGAACGGCGCAGTTCATCGGCTAATTCTCCCAAAATTCTCAACATAGAAGCCATTCCAGGATTACTACCTGTTACCCCAGTATTGACTGAATCTGCTGAGGTTGTGGGAATAGTCATGCTCTCTAATATATCCATATCCCGTGATGTGGGTAGGTTCACGGCTCTTGACAGTGCTGCTTGTAGTTGATAAGTTCCTATTGGCACTGTTCGAGAAAATTGTGGCACACCATTGATAATGATGGCAATTTCTGTACTGTCAAATTCAATATCAACTAATACGGCTGCTTCTTCTGGACCAAATAGCCGCAGTTGATCACGGATGGTGCGAATGAGGGCAAAGCTGTTAATTTCTAAGATATCAACGGTTAATCCTGCTTGTTCAAAGGTATTCAAATAGGTTTGAGTGACATCTTTACGAGTCGCCACTAATAATACCTGTACTTTCTCGATGCCGTCTTCGTCTATAAAGTACCCAAGTTTTTGATAATCAACATCAGCTTCTTGGCGGTCATAGGGCAAATATAAGCAGGCTTCATGGTTAAGTACCATTTCTCGCAATTCTTGGTCATCTAATTCCGAGGGGACGGGAATTAAGCGAACGATCGCATCTCTTCCTGGAATACAAGTAGCCACCCGTGTAGCTTTGATTTTGCTTTGGGCGATCGCTTGCTGAATGATTTCGGACATTCCCGGAGAATCAGTAATTTGACCATCAGTAAATATACCCTCTGGCACTGGTACGGTTGTCAAAGATTCAATTTTTAAGTTTTGGCGTTGTTTGCGTAGTTGGACTACGTTCACCCGTTCCGGCGCTAGTTCAATCCCAATACCTCTATTGGATTTACCAAAGAAACTAGTAAAGGCTTTAACCACTGTTTTACCCGTTAGATTACTAAAGAAAAATATTAAGGTTAAGTAGGTTGGCGTTGAAAATTGTCGTTATGGCAAGGCAACAGGCAAGAGGCAAGAGTGAAGAGGGTTTGGGCGATTTTACGTTTCTTTACACAGTTTGGTTTTATTGTGTTCACCTACTTAGTTGTTAGTTGTCAGTTGTCAGACAAAAATTTTTACCCATTACCCATTACCCATTACCCATTACCCATTACCCATTACCCATTACCCATTACCCATTACTACAATTGATATATCCTATAAGCTCCACAATTCTCTATCCTCTTTTTACCCAGATTAATTCTAAAAATACTACCACCTACTACGATGATTCGATTGCAAAAATTTAAACAACTGTTTTGTTTAGCATTACTAGGCTTATTTACTAGCTGGATTGTTAGTTGTAGCACAAGCAATGTTAATAATAATCCCAAACCTGCGGCTGCTGGGGTTGCCACCATTGAGTTTTGGACAATGCAACTCCAACCGCAATTTACCGACTATTTCCAAGGTCTGATTAAGACATTTGAATCACAAAACCCAAGTATCAAAGTTAAATGGGTAGACATACCTTGGTCAGCGATGGAGAACAAGATTCTAACAGCAGTCTCAGCAAAAACGCCACCAGATGTTGTTAACCTTAATCCTGACTTTGCTTCCCAATTAGCAGGTAAAAATGCTTGGTTAGATTTAGATGCTAAAGTTCCTAGTCAAGTCCGTTCTACCTATTTACCAAATATCTGGCAAGCAAGTAGCCTCAATGGTAAGAGTTTTGGGATTCCTTGGTATCTCACCACGCGACTAACTATTTATAACACCGATTTGTTAAAACAAGGGGGTATGACAAAACCTCCTGCCACTTATGCAGAATTAGGGCAAGCAGCACAACAAATTAAGGATAAAACTGGTAAGTATGCTTTTTTTGCTACTTTTGTCCCCCAGGACTCTGGTGAGGTGCTGGAATCTTTAGTACAAATGGGTGTCACCCTTGTTAATGCTGAAGGTAAAGCCGGTTTTAATACCCCGCAAGGAAAAGCTGCTTTTCAATATTGGGTAGATTTGTATAAAAAAGGTTTGTTGCCCAAGGAGTCTTTAACTCAAGGGCATCGTCATGCTATAGATTTATACCAGTCTGGAGAAACAGCTTTTTTAGCTTCTGGTCCTGAATTTCTGAAAACTATTGCCAATAATGCTCCCAAGGTTGCCCAAGCTTCGGCAATTGCGCCACAAATTACGGGTGATACGGGTAAGAAAAATGTTGCCGTGATGAATATAGTTATTCCTCGTGATAGTAAATATCCTGATCAGGCTGTTAAGTTTGCTTTATTTGTTACAAATGATGAAAACCAATTAGCCTTTGCTAAAGCTGCTAATGTTCTACCTTCTACAGTTAAGGCATTGTCTGATACTTATTTCCAGGAAGTTCCTGCTAATGCTACATCGGCGGAAAAGGGGCGGGTGATTAGTGCGGCACAATTAAAACAAGCGGAGGTATTAACCCCCAAACTCAAAGATTCTAAACTTTTGCAAAAATCAATTTACGAAAATTTACAAGCGGCAATGTTAGGACAAAAAACAGTAGATAAAGCTGTGGAAGATGCCGCCCAGCAGTGGGATAATCGGTAATTGATTATGGGGGATTAGGTATA
>NZ_VILC01000030.1:36167-56985 GCF_009712065.1 Aphanizomenon sp. UHCC 0183
ATTTATTTTGTTTAGGAAAAGATGATAAACATAGATTAAATCATTATTTAATCTCTTTCAATTTTGATACCAACAGAAAGTTAATCAATAACATCCTGTAAATCCTTTCATCCTGGACATCCTGATTCTGACAAAAAAAAGACACAAAATCAAACCATCAATTAATCAATCACATCCTGAAATAAACCTAAAAAACAAATTCGATAACACCCCCGTTGTCATTCCGAACGATAGTGAGGAATCTCCGAGATTCTTCGCTAACACTCAGAATGACAATAAGACAGTGAGACAAGCATTTGATGAGTTTATCACGGGGTTACATCAAAATAATAATCCTGTAAATCCTCAAATCCTGGACATCCTGATATGGCTAACGCCACGCTTCGCTATCAGACAAAAAAGATACAAAATCAAACCATTAACTTATCAATAACAATCCTATAAATCTATAAATCCTCAAATCCTGGACATCCTGATATGGCTAACGCCACGCTTCGCTATCAGACAAAGATGCTAAAAAATTACCAATTAAATACAAAGAACCACATAAAACAACTTGATTATCTGTAGCACTAAAAGCAGTCTCTAAAGCTGAAAATACATCTTGATATATATGACAAAAATTCAAATCTGGACAAATTGATATTGCTAACTTAGTTAATTCTGCTAAATCTGCTGAATTGCTATCGGGTACTGGAACTAAATATAATTTATCTCCTGCTTTGAGAAGTTCCTGAAAAATCTCACCATGATCTTTAGTTGCCAGCATTCCCATTACCCAAGTTATATTTTTGATATTGAGAGTATCTACATAATCACGTAAAACTGTGGCTGAGGCTGGGTTGTGTGCGCCGTCAATGAGGAGTTTATGGCTTTTCCATGTTGTCCATTGCATTCTCCCTGGCCACTTGGTTTTAGCCATACCATTAATCATAGCTTTCTCAGAAATTTGCCAATTTTGTTTTTGCAATATTTCCAAAGCAGCTAAAGCTAAAGCTGAGTTATGTAATTGAATTTTTCCCTGTAATGGTAAGGGATATTTGATTGTTTCTGGACTTGATATTTTTTGATATTCTGCCCAGTTTTGATGAATTTGATCAGATGGTTGTGGGGTAAAAATTGGGCATTCTAACTCTAGAATCCGCGATTTTACAACATTTTCCGCAGATTCTGGCAATGAACCCACCACCACAGGACATCCCGGTTTAATAATTCCGGCTTTTTCTCTGGCAATATGGGCTACAGTTGGTCCAAGTTGTTGCCAATGTTCTCGACTAATAGAAGTAATAACTGTAACCAAAGGATTATTGCAGACATTAGTAGCATCTAAACGCCCCCCTAATCCTACTTCTATCACGGCAATATCAACTTGTTGCTGGGCAAAATATAACCAAGCCGCAGCGGTAATGACTTCAAATTGGGTTGGTGATTCTTCTTCTGGATTAATAGCTGCTTGAACTTGTAGTATTAATTCACACAGGTTATTACTATCAATTGGATATTCATTAATACAGATTCTTTCTGTCCAATCTATTAAATGGGGCGATGTGTAGCGTCCAGTTTTATAACCAGCCTCAGTAAGTACCGCAGACAGGTAAGCACAAACAGAACCTTTACCGTTAGTTCCAGCTACATGAATAATTGGCACTTGGTGATGGGGATTTCCCAAGGTTGCCAGTAAGTTGACAATCCGAGACAATCCCAAATTCACACCAAAATGCTGAAAGGGTTGAAGCAGGGAATCTACGTTCATGAGAATCGGTAATTGGTAATTAATTGGTAATTGGTAATTTCTTCCCTGTTCCCTGTTCCCTGTTCCCTAAATTACGCTTCTTTGCTCAAAAAGTTTTGTATTTGTCTAAGAGCAGCAGCACCGATATTGAAAACAGCCCAACCGGCAGCGATCGCTACAGGTGCTAAAACAATTAATACACGATTATCAAGGTCCATATCTAGAATCCCTCTGTAAATTAAAAAATCTTAAGTTTTGTCAACAGTTCTCAACTTTTATTTTTATCTAAATTGGGGAATTTTTCCCAGATTCTATGTAAAGTTTGATTAAAAGTCATTGGTCATTGGTCATTGGTCATTGGTCATTGGTCATTTTCCCCTGCCCCCTGCCCCCTGCCCCCTGCCTCTTCCTAGCCATTAGCAGCGTGAAGAAGGGCTAATTGGTGGTATTTTTCGGCGTGTTCGATGAGTTCGGTGATTTCAGTGTCTGCGAGTTGACGGACTACTTTAGCGGGAATACCCATGACTAGAGAACCGGGGGGTACATTTTTGGTGACCACTGCACCTGCGCCGATAATGCTACCTGTGCCGACTCTTACGCCATTTAAGACTATTGCCCCAATACCAATTAAACAACCACGCTCAATGTGAGCAGAATGTACCACAGCGCGATGACCGACAGTGACATGATCTTCTAAGATTGTGGGGACACCAAGATCACCATGAAGAATTGCCCCGTCTTGAATATTTGTACATTCGCCAATTTCAATGCGTTCTACATCACCTCTCACCACAGATCCATACCAAATGCTGGCTTTGGCTGCTATGGTGACAGAACCAATAATGATGGCGTTTGCTGCCACAAAAGCAGCTTGAGAAAATTCTGGAGATTTCCAGACGGAAGAGATAGACACGATAGAATATGGATATGGTACCCAGGAACACTGGAGAAACTCCAACCTTTAGAACTGGTTGCGAAACCAGAATATCACGACATTAACCTTCTATCGTTAGGCGGTTGTGAAACTTCTTCTCAAGCACTATCTTCATTTTATGTAGCATTGAGCAAGTTATCTAAAGTGGTGGAACAGGAGTGTAAAGTTAAACCTACCGGTGCTGGCAAAAAACACAATATTATGTTTATACGCACTTCATGATAAATCCAGGCTTTCAGTACCCGATATTTGGCCCTGAAATACAGTGTCCTCACTGTCGCCAAACGATTTCGGCATTGACATTGACGGATACTTATTTATGTCCTCGTCATGGCGCATTTGAAGCTGAACCCAAAACTGGGGAGTTAGTTCATTTACAGTCTGGTCGTCATTGGCGCAGATGGGATGGAGAATGGTATCGTCAACATACTCATCCTGATGGGATTCGCTTTGAAATTCATGAAGCTTTGGACAAGCTTTATACTCAAGGTTATCGAGCTACGAGGATTATTGTTGCTAACCGTTATCAGGAGTTGATGAGTGGCTATTTAGAACGGAGTACACCTTGGCGTTCTGGACAAGGGGAAGTTGCTACGGGGGCGCGATTATATGGCTTACCTGTAGAGTTTAGCCCCGATTCCGCTGCTGAACCTTGCTGGGAAGTAATTAACTTTGATTTGGATAAAGAACCTGGTGTGCCGGTGCGTTATCCATATTTTCGGTTGTTTGAGTAATGGTCAGTAGTCAGTGGTCAGTGGTCAGTGGTCAGTGGTCAGTGGTAATAAAGAAGTAACGACCAACAACGGACAATGGACAACGGACAACGGACAAAGAACAACTGACAACTGACTACTGACTACTGACAAAGGACAAAGGACAACTGACAAAATTATGCACCATGCTTCTATTAGAACGGCAAATATCCATTTAGCGATCGCTTTTTATGAGCAGCTAGGGTTTACGGTGGGCGATCGCTTCACTACCGGTTATACTCTAGCTTGCTGGATGGAAGGTTTAGGGACTCGAATTGAACTCATCCAAATTCCCCAACCCAAACCAGCCCCAGATGCTTTTAATGATGAGCATTATGTAGGCTATTATCATCTGGCGTTTGATGTGACACAGATAACACCAGATTTACCAACTTGGTTGGAAAGTTTAAGAACACGGTTAGCAACAATAGAAAATTTACCACCCCTGAAAATTCTTTTAGAACCTACACAGCAGCAAATTGGCGATAACATTTTAGAATTTGCGTTTATCGCTGATTTTGACGGGTTGCCTCTGGAATTTTTGCGGTTTTTGCATAAATCAACTTGAAAAGGGAACAGGGAACAGGTAATTGGTAATTGGTGAAAACTATTCTTCTTCCTCCTGATAGCGCAGCGTGGCGTTATCCATACTCCTGAATGGGCGCAGTCCCTGCGCCCCTACCTCCTGATAGCGCAGCGTGGCGTTAGCCATAATCCTGACTCCTTCCATGAGGTACAGAAACATTTGCCCAATTTTCTCAGTCAATCAATATATGTAACTTAAATTACATATAGCTATTCGCCAAAGAGTATGTCTTTTTTCTCTATCGCACAACGACATCGCTTTTCCTTATTTATCTTGAGTATCTGGGTAATAGCAGCTTTTATCTTCCATCAAGATGCTGCTTTTAGCGGAGATAAGGCGGATTTTTCTCCCCGTCTCCACAACTTCGACCCAGAAAAATCTCATAAAACACTAGTCGCTAAGGAAACATCAAATCTCGCTATTACAGCAAATGTTCGGAAAACAGTCCTTGATAATGGGTTAACTGTTCTCACTAAAGAGGTTCATAATGCTCCTGTAGTCACAGTACAGGTGTGGTACAAGTTTGGCTCAGGTCAAGAAGCATCTGGTGTAAATGGTATTGCCCATCAATTAGAGCATCTTATGTTTAAAGGTACTAGCAATCGTCCGATTCAATTTGGGCGGTTATTTAGTGCTTTAGGCAGTGATTCTAATGCTTTTACCAGTTATGACCAAACTGCATATTACAATACGGCAGAACGAGATAAACTCACCGCTCTGTTGACGCTAGAAGCTGATAGGATGAAAAACTCACTAATAGATCCTCAACAGTTAGCTAGTGAGAAGCGAGTAGTTATTTCTGAATTACAAGGTTATGAAAATAGCCCAGCATATAGGCTGAATCGCGCTGTGATGATGTCGGTTTTTCCTGATCATCCCTATAGATTACCCATTGGTGGGACTAAAGCTGATGTGGAAAAATTCACAGTTGAACAGGTAAGGGAATATTACCAAAAATTCTATAGTCCTAACAATGCTGTTTTGGTAATTGCGGGAGATTTTGACACCTCACAAACTTTAAAAAAGGTAGAAACTGTTTTTGGTAAAATCCCTAAACGTCAATATTCACCCCATAAGCTCATAACTCCATCCCCAACCGCTACTTCTGCACCTGTGATTAAGTTACAAGAACCGGGGGGAAATCCATTACTACAAATAATTTACCCACTTCCTCAAATCAATCAACCAGATATCCCCGCACTGGAAGTCATGGATTATATTTTGACTGCGGGTAAAAATTCTTACTTATATCAGGAGCTAGTTGAATCAGGTTTAGCTCATGATGTTTTGGCAAATGTCGCTAGTTTACGCGCGGGTGGTTGGTATGAAATATTAGTGACATCTGTGGGAACTCAGGATTTAACTAAACTTGATGCGGCGGTAATCAAGGCTCTGGATAAACTTGTTAAAATTGGTGTGACAAAGGAACAAGTAGAACGAGCCAAAACTCAATTAACGGCTTCAGTAATTTTAAATAACCGTGATATTACCAATCAAGCTATGCAGTTGGGTAATGATCAAATCACGACGGATAATTACCAATATACAGAAAATCACTTAGTAAATATTCGTAAGGTTCAAGTTGCTGATGTGATTAATGTCATCAATAAATACTTGCAACCAGAAGCACGGAAAGTGGGATTTTTTGAACCGACTAAACAAGTAGCAACAATTCAAAGTTCATCTTATTCAACACCAACACAAGAGAATTTTGGTACTGATGTAGCTGTAGTTCCTGCGGAGGTTCAGCAGTATTTACCACCTTTAGACATATTACCCAAAGCTGAGAAAAGACAAATACCCCAGCAATTACAACTTGCTAATGGGTTACGCATACTACTGTTACCAGATAAAACTACGCCGACAGTTACTTTAAGCGGCAATATTAAAGCGGGAACAGAATTTGAGTCCGACAATCAGGGAGGATTAGCTTCTTTAGTGGCAGTAAATCTGATGAATGGCACTAAAAATCAAGATATGCGGACTATTGCCAAAGGATTAGAGGCAAAGGGCGCAAATTTGAATTTTGAAGCTTATCGTGAAGGTGTGCAGATTAAAGGTAGTAGTTTAGCGGTGGATTTACCTATTTTGCTGGGGACTTTGACGGATGTAATTAGAAATAGTACATTTCCTGAAAAAGAGTTTGCTCTGGCGCGTCAACAAGCTTTAACTTCCTTAGATTCAGATTTAGATGATGCCGATAAGGTTGCAAATCGGATCTTTGTGCAGTCCATTTATCCGAAAAAACATCCATTACATACCTTTCCGACTGCGGAGAGTATTAGCAAAATTCAACGTCGAGATGTGATAGCTTTTAAAGCGCAACATTATCGCCCTGATACTACAGTTTTAGCCATTGTCGGTGATTTTGATGTTAACAAAGTGCGATCGCTCATTCAAGCAAAATTAGGAGATTGGCAAGTTAAAGGGCAACCACCAACAGTAAAATATCCCAATGTGGGGATGCCAAAAAATGTAATTAATGTTAATCCTGTTGTTCCTGGTAAACCCCAAGCGATTACTTACATGGGTTATACGGGAATTAATCGTCAAGATAAACGATTTTATGCGGCGATGATCTTGAATCAAATTCTCGGAGGTGATACATTATCAAGTAGACTGGGGGCAGAAGTGCGCGATCGCCAAGGACTAACCTACGGAATTTATAGCAATTTCATCACAGGTAAGAATGTTGGTACATTTCTCATTGAAATGCAAACCAGTCCAGAAGACGCACGCAAAGCAATTTCCAGTACCCGCAACCTCCTGAAACAAGTTCATCAACAAGGTGTGACAGCACAGGAAGTAGAAACAGCTAAACGCAATTTAATCAGCAATTATAATATTTCTTTGGCCAATCCCGAACAGTTAAGTCAAAAAATGGTGATGAATGAAGTTTACGGCTTGAATCAGATAGAATTGCGCTCATTTATCAGCAAAATAGAACAAGTCAATCTCAATCAAGTCAATCAAACCGCTCGTGAATTACTTCACCCTGATAAAATTGTTGTTGTCACCGCCGGTCCACAAATTCTGGCACAAAAAAAGATTAAATGAATGTGGTTCATGGATAATGGGAACAGGTGTGATTGACAATTATCCATTGAGCCATGAGTAACTTTTTGATTTGTTTATTCTCTCTGCTAATGAGTCTAGTAATAATGGGTACGTCTCCAGCAACAGCAGAGAATCTATCTAGTAATCTCCTCAAACAACCACCAATAGAGATTAAAGTTAGCTTGGGTAATGTTGTTAATGAATTAAAATTTGAGCCAAATCATTTAGAATTTACCTCTGGTAAACGCTACAATCTTAAATTAAGTAATCCTAGCTCACAAAAACATTATTTTACCGCTAAAGACTTTGCTGATGCAATTTGGACTCAAAAAGTCGAAGCCGGCAATGTAGAAATTAAAGGGAATATTCACGAATTAGAACTTAAACCTGGTGCAAAAGCAGAATGGGTATTTGTCCCCATGAAACCAGGTAAATATGCTTTAGGATGTACTATAGCTGGACACACAGAAGCTGGAATGAAAGGAGAAATTGTGATTAGTTGACACTCTGCGGTCTAAAGACACGCAGATTCTTTAAGACTTGCTTAAAAAGGATAGTCAATTATCCTCCTAGACGCTCAAGGCAACTACCAGTACGACAGGTATTGCAATTGCGCTTACTTTTGATTTTTTTTTTGCTGCTTTTGTGAGTCCATCAATTTTTAATGTTAAACGCTCCATGATTTACCATTGCTTGTTTACCCAGGCTACAGCTATGCCGAGACGAGATAAATCAGGGGTTTCTCCTTAATAAAACACTTCTTTGCGCTGATGGTTATTCCTACTTGCTAATTAATTCTATCATGTCACCGCGAATAAATTCGCCGTTGGCACTTCCTCCACGCATCTATTGCCAAGTGGCTTCCGTGCCTTTCGTTCTATTTGGTGATAATCATAAGCGATCGCTTACCTCGGAATACTCCCCAAACCATAATACCCCAATGTTAATAAAATATACTCTAAACGGTTAAAACTTGGACTATTATACTCAACACGGCTTAATCATTTGATTAGTAATAAATGGAGCGATAATTTCCCATCCCTCCACAAAAAAGCGATCGCTCTTGGGGATAAGTAGGGCGATCGCAATTCCGATAAAGCACTTATAAAGTTTCTTAGGAACGCAAATTTAATAACCTGCAATTCTGATGTAACCTGGAATGGTGCGTTACGCTGTCGCTAACACACCCTACTTTTGCACCTTATTTAATTCACATTCCTTATTTGCTCCCTGTTCCCTGTTCCCTGTTCCCTGTTCCCTTCTTTTGTAATAAGCGGTGGTACAAGGAAAATATTCCCATCGCAGATCAACGGTATGAAAAATATCTAGAAATACTTAAAGAGGAAAATTAATGACAAAATATACAACCCTATCTGAAGAGTTAAATAAACTTCCCAAAGAGAGACGAGAACTGATTGAAACAAGAACTTCCCAGATTCATCTGGAAGAAATTACACTGAAACATCTGCGAGAAGAACTCGGTTTATCTCAATCAGAATTAGCAGAGCGGCTTGAGGTGCAGCAACCAGCAGTATCCAAGCTGGAACGTAGGCAAAATCTGGAATTAAATACGCTGCGAGCGGTTGTGAATGCTTTGGGTGGAACTATCGAAATTATTGTCAGAGTTCTGAATAAAGAACCTATACTTCTGAGTGATTATCAAGAATAGGAACTTGTCACACTTTTGCGCGATGTCTAGGACGGGCTACGCTACGCCCCTCAATTTCCCATTATCAAGGCGATCGCTTTTCGGTAAAATGTCTTTATATTACCAATTATCGAGAAAACTTTTATGCCTTATAGTAAATTTACTTTGAGTAAAGCTGTAGATGATTTTCAACTGACAATTGTTGAAGGCGATCGCTTTCTACCAGAGATTTCCCCATTTAATCCGAGTTCTTTGCTCAAAGACACATTGAAAGAAACCATACCTTGGGCAGTTGCAGTAGGTAGTGAAAAAGCGCGTTCTGAAGGCATTATCAATCCCGTTTTACTAGAAGTCAAACGTCAGCTTCATGGACAAATTAGTGTCTTTTCCGGCGAAGAGTTCAACGTGCAGCCAGAGGTTGATTTGACGGGTTATGTTGATTTTCTGATTAGTCGCTCTCCAGAGCAATTGTATATTAAAGCCCCGGCAGTGGTTTTGGTGGAAGCGAAAAAAGAAGACCTAAAACCAGGACTGGGACAATGTTTAGCCGAAATGGTAGCAGCACAACGCTTTAATCAACAGAAGCAGCAGCCGATTTCCACAATTTACGGAACGGTGACAAGTGGTACGGTTTGGCGGTTTCTCCAACTAGAAGGACAAACAGTAACCATTGACTTGAATGATTATCCAGTACCACCAGTTGATCAAATTTTGAGCTTTCTGATTTGGATGTCCCAGAATGGCTGAGGTAGGCGTTGGGGTTGTTGGGTCAGGAAGTAGCGATCGCACTTTCCGGTAAAATACCGCTTGATGGATAAGTGGGGCGATAGCGAAGCGCTCCGCAGGAATCGCCTTCCGCAAATCAGAAAAGCGATCGCTTTCCGGTAAAATGACTTTGATGAAAGAAGAGCGATCGCTCTTGGGGATAAGTAGGGCGATAGCGAAGCGCTCCGCAGGAATCGCCTTAGAGGGTGTTTGAAAAGTTTTGAATGTATAGACTGACCCCTCTCCAAACCTCTCCCCTGCAAGGGGAGAGGCTTTAAAACCCCCATTCCCTTGCAGGGAAGGGGGGTAGGGGGGTTAGGTTTTTGGAGATTACCGGTTTGATATAATACTTTTCAAACAACCTCTTATCCCTACAGGGAAGCAAGCTACTTTTAATCTGAAAGGTAAGTTACGCTTTGGAAAGATTAAGCTATAATAGACAAATATAATGTTCAAAGTAACAACTATGTCAACCAAAACACTGGATATTCAACAATTACAAATCAGTGTTAGTCAATTACTCTCCTTGATTCAAAATGACCAAGAAATAGTAATTACTGATGGGAATACTCCCATTGCTAGATTAACTCTACTTAATTCTATTGAGCCAAATGTCTGGGAATCAGAAAATACTCCACTTCCCGGATTAAATTTAGGTGCAATAGTCATAAGTGATGATTTTGATCAACCTTTATCCGATGAATTTTGGTTGCAAAATCCATGAAATTACTGTTAGATACACATACTTTTATTTTTTGGGATAGTCAGCCATCAAAACTGTCTCAAAGAGTCTTAGAGCTATTGACGAATAAAGATAATCTTAGATTATTGAGTGTTGTTAGTCTCTGGGAAATACAAATTAAACAGCAGTTAGGTAAACTAACATTAAATAAAACTTTAGAAACAAAATAATTACATCGAAATATTACCAGTTACTGTTGCTCATATCTTAGCTTTAGATAGTTTACCCCTGTATCATAAAGATCCTTTTGATCAGTTGTGATTCTGTTTTTGCTAATTACTCAGTTCAAGTTGAATGGTAGTTTATTTTGTCTGCTAAAAAGCGATTCCTACGGAGCGCTTCGCTATCGCCCCTCAATCTCCCATCATCAAAGCGATCGCCTACGCTGGGTGTTTTGCTACCACAATCCCTATAAAGCGACTTTTGTCAATCAGCTAAAATACTCAAAATCTTTGTAGTTTTCTACGAATTGTCCGTGTTCTCCTGTGCGGAGAGCCTGACAGATTCTACATTAACATTGAGTTTTTGAGCAATCTCTTCTACGCTCATTCCTGTTTTTAGTAACAGGGGGACGGTAACTTTCAACATTTCAGCTTCCCGTTCTTCTCGACCTTGCTCTCGACCTTGTTCTCGACCTTGTTCCCGACCTTGTTCTCGACCCTCAGCTTTCGCTTCTTGATAAACCCTTGTTTCCTCTAAAGTCACTCCCAGCATAGCTTCTACTTCCTCTCTACTCAAAGATGAAAACTTGTAAACAGCAATCGTGGTGATAATATCTATGATTTCGTTTTTCGGCAGTGAGCCAGTTGACTCTAATTGTACCCGTTCAATGAGTAGACGCGCTTGCTCTGCCATGATTTTTTCGGAGGCGATGGTCAACTGCATTAAATTAATACCTATTGGTAGAGTATTGAAACTTCCTAACTCATCCAGATAAATACACTGCACTTGGTCGCTGTTCAAAAACATTCGATGAGTTCTTGTATCCTTTGGTGACAAACTGCGTGATGGAAAAATTATCACACAGTACCAGTCATCGTAGTTCGACTGATTCCGGTACAAATACGTCAGCGACTCAGTAAAAAACCGATGATAGAGAGCTTCGTCTTTCTGAAATTGAACTTCAGCAAAAAAGATGGGAACTGGATTTTTATTGTTTCCCCCCTTTACAAGGGGGGACTAAGGGGGGTAGCAATGTGATGAAAATTACGGAATACCACTTTTCAAACATCCTCTTACACAAGGAGGATAATACAACACTGTTCGGTTAATAGACGGCGCAACTTAACAAATGCTTATAAATGTTGGGTTATGGCTGATACCTTATGCTCCCAAAGGGATAGGCCACACCATGTCTAACGCCTCCGTCAGAGATACATAAACCTGCCATCGCTCCCCAATGTTGACGCGAACGAACCAGGGTATTTAAGGATGATAGGAGATCAGTAGATTATAAGTAGTCAGACAAAATTAAATTCACTCGTTGAGAGAGGGAACACCGGAACAGGGAACATAAAAATTAGTTGGTAATTAATTTTGTACACTTATCTGTGTTTTTCTAAAGATGCAAAAATAAGTTAACGTAAATATAGATATTTTTTGCCAATAAATCTCAACAACTTCACAGCTAACCGGTAAAAGCACCCCTAATTCCTAAACTTCATGATGAATATTTTCACCAACCTACTTTCCCAACCAGCACAGCCAAAACCTGAAAAACAACAACGCCGAGGGATTGAAATTAAATCAGCCCGTGAAATCGAAATTATGCGGCAATCGGCGAAGATTGTGGCAACTGTTCTTAAAGAAATTTCTGAGTTAGTGCAACCAGGAATGACAACGGCTGATTTAGATGCTTATGCGGAAAAACGCATCCGCGAAATGGATGCCACTCCCAGCTTTAAAGGGTATCATGGCTTCCCCGCCTCGATTTGCTCTAGTATTAATCATGAAGTTGTACATGGAATTCCTAGCCCTAAAAAGGTAATTCGGGCAGGAGATGTATTAAAAGTTGATACAGGCGCTTTTTATCAAGGCTTTCACGGCGATTCCTGCATTACTATCGCGGTGGGTAATGTAACAACTGAAGCCGCAAGACTGATTAAAATAGCGGAAGAATCTTTATATAAAGGGATTGAACAGGTAAAAGCTGGTGTACATTTGACGGAGATTGCAGGTGCAATTGAAGATCATGTCAAAGCTAATGGTTTTACAGTGGTGGAACAATTTACTGGTCATGGTGTAGGTAGAAATCTACACGAAGAACCAGCGGTATTTAACTACCGGACTCGTGAGATACCAAATGTTAAATTGCGCTCAGGGATGACTTTAGCAATTGAACCAATTTTAAATGCTGGTTCTAAGAATACCCGAATTTTAGCTGATAGATGGACTGCGGTAACAGTTGATAATGCTTTATCTGCTCAATTTGAGCATACTGTGTTAGTTACAGATAGTGGGTATGAAATTTTGACTGATAGAACTCATCTTTAACTATCATTCTTGTGATTTAGATGATTTATATAACCAATTACCAATTACATTGTTAGTTCCCACCAAGTTTTTTGACCAACTACACCATCTGTTGATAGACGGCGACGATTTTGAAAAGCTCTGACAGCAGTTTCGGTGACTGGTCCAAAAACTCCATCAATAGGTATTCCATAACCGTTGGCAATTAAAAGTTTTTGTAAAGCTCTCACAGATATACCTGAACTACCAAAACTAATAACCGGCATGGGTTGGTTCTGGGTTCTGGGATATCTTGTGGATACCGGAATACCTCTTTTTTTTGTTATGGGGATATTGCTAGCATCAGCTACTTTAAAAGAACTGAGGGGCATCTGTTTTTGGGTTATTTGCTCAAAGATTTTGTGCCTTCGGAATGAGAGGATTGAAAGATGATTTGGGGAAGTTATACCGATTTGAGTAAATTCTGGCGGTGTAATTTGAGGGTAAACAGCTAATTTATTGGATTGATGATTTGTTAAACCCATACCATTCTCTCTGGGAAAGATTTTCTGTGAGAGAAAATGGGGTACATTTAGTGGTTTTGGATTCAATACACCCATCATCAGCAGTCCGATTTCAGTCATTTTATTTTATCGCCGTGCTTATTTATAAAGTAGTAAATAGCAAAAGAAAAGTAGAGGCAATTTAGAATGGTACTGAGTTATTTAGAAAATTAAATATAATACCTGTATACAGGTATCCGAGCAAAATTAATTGAATATCTGGAGAATAAATGGGAACAAATAAAAATCCCTATTCCCCATTCTCTTTTTTGTAAAGATTCTCACAATAAATCTAGTACACTGCGGCTTAAATAACCCAGCCATTCTCACTCGCTAAAAAGCTTATGACCTATTGCTTTTGATTTTTAACTTCCGCCTGGCGGTACTAGCGGTTAATATCGGAAGAATGATCTGATTTGAGACTATAATTATTATGAATTTTATTCATCTATCTTAGGGGAGTTAAAATTATCAAAAAAATATTTAGGTCTTGGTAAAGGATAAAAAATCCCAATTGATTAGATTGGGAATATCAGATCTTTAATAAATTGGTTGCGGTATTTGCCAATGGGTCAATAAAGATATCAGCACTGTGGCATAGTTTAATTAACTCATACCATTAGTAACTGGATGGAAGTAGAAGGCAAAACCCAAGACAGTATAAGCTGCTAGAAGTAATGTTCCTTCTAACCAATTAGATTTACCATCGGAACTAATGCTATTAGCAATTAAAACTGATACAGCAACAGCTACTAATTCAAAGGGGTTAAAATCTAAATCCATTGGTTGTCCAACTATCCAACCGGCAATTACTAAGACTGGGGCAACAAACAGGGCAATTTGCATACTTGAACCTACAGCGACAGACATAGCCAGATCCATTTTATTTTTCATGGCTACGGTGACTGCGGTGGCGTGTTCAGCAGCGTTACCGATAATGGGAACTAAAATTACCCCGGTAAATAGTGCGCTTAGACCTAGTTTAGATGTAGCGACTTCTAAGGAATCAACTAGCAATTCTGACTCCCAGGCAACTAACAGGGTACAAACTAAAAGCACACCACTCCATAACCAGACATTTGGTTTTTCATGGGTAACTTCGTCTTCTTCTATTTCTGCTACGCCAACTTCATACAAATAAGCATGAGTTTTCATCGAAAATAGTAGTGTTAGTCCGTAAACTAAAATTAAGACGATGGCTACAGCTAGGGAGAGATTTTGCACGGTTGCTTCGCTAATACCTATGGAGGTATAGTTCATGGCTGTTGGTAGCAAAATAGCAATTACTGCTAAGTTCATGGAGGAAGCATTTACTCGCGCTACAACAGACTCAAATGTTTGTTCTTTGTAACGAATTCCCCCTAGTAGCATGGATAAGCCCATAACTAGGAGTAAGTTACTGATAATTGAACCTGTGATACTGGCTTTAACGACATCTATTAAACCCGCGTTCAGGGCAACTAAGGCGATAATCAATTCTGTGGCGTTGCCAAAGGTCGCGTTTAAAAATCCGCCTATTCCTGGACCGACGACTACGGTGATTTCTTCGGTAGCTGTACCCATCCACGCTGCTAGGGGGAGAATCGCTAATGCTGCGGTGATGAAAACTATTAAGTCTCCCCATTCTAAAAAGTGGGCTGCTAGAGATATGGGTATAAACAGCAGCAGAATGGTGAAAATAATATTCTTGATTGACATTTTTACCTTTAGTTCAGGGGATTTTTACACAATGTCTAAAATATCATGTGCATTTGAATACCTATCATATCTGTACATTAGTCATTAGTCATTAGTCATTGGTCATTGGTTAAGTAGGTGAACACAATAAAACCAAACTGTGTAAAGAAACGTAAAATCGCTGAAAACTTCTTTACTTTCGCCTCTTGCCTCTTGCCTTGCTATAACGACAATTTTCAACGCCAACCTACTTATTGGTGATTGAGCAAATTCTTCCTCCTGAACTCCTGATAGCGTAGCGTGGCGTTAGCCATACTCCTGAATGGGCGCAGGCCCTGCGCCCCTACCTCATGGTAGCGTGGCGTTAGCCATACTTCTGAACTTCTATTCCTCACAGTGACAACAATTGTAAAAAGGTATATATAGTAAGAATATTCTTCAAAATTACACATTTATTTGGATAAAGATATATGACTTTGGCAGCGGAAATACCAAGTAGTTATGACTCAATATTACCATTAGATCAAGAGCCTAAATCCAGTCCTGAACATGATCCCCTGAAAACTGCTCAGGGTGTTTATGTTACAGTTCATGGGCATTTTTATCAACCTCCTAGAGAAAATCCCTATCTTGATGCGATTGAACGTCAACCTAGTGCTAGTCCTTTTCATGACTGGAATGAGCGGATTCATTGGGAATGCTATCGTCCTAATGCTTTTGCTAGGGTCTTCAATGACCGAGGCGAGGTTGTGAAGATTGTCAATAATTATGAGTACATGAGCTTTAATATCGGTCCAACGCTGATGTCGTGGTTAGAACGCTACGATATGGAGGTTTATCAGCGGATTTTGGAGGCTGATGCTAAAAGCTGCGATCGCCTCAATGGTCATGGCAATGCGATCGCTCAAGTCTATAATCACATTATCCTGCCTCTAGCCAATGAACGGGATAAACATACACAAATTCGCTGGGGTAAGGAAGATTTCCGCTCTCGCTTTGGTCGTGATCCTGAAGGAATGTGGTTGGCGGAAACAGCCGTAGATTATGCCACTTTAGAAGCCTTGGTAGCGGAAGGCATTAAATTTATCATTTTAGCTCCTTCTCAAGCCCAGCGTTGTCGTCCAATCCCCACAGGAGATGGTTATAGTAGTCAATGGCATGAGGTGGGGGGTAATCAGATTGATCCTACTCGTCCTTATCGCTGTTATTTAGATAGTGACGAGTCTGCAAAAACATCAACTGCCTATATTGATATCTTTTTCTACGATGGTCCAATTTCGCGGGATATGGGTTTTAGTGATGTTGTCTACAATTCCCATCATTTTGCAGGACGGATTGGGGCGGCTATTCGCGGGGATCATCGTCAGTCCCAATTAATTTCTGTGGCTACAGATGGGGAAACCTTTGGACATCACAAAAAAGGTACAGAGAAGACTTTAGCCTATGCCTTTATCGGTGAGTTTCCCCGTCATGGTTGGACTGTCACCAATTTTGCCCACTATTTAAGTTTAAATCCTCCCTCTTGGGAAGTAAAATTAAAGTCGGTAACGGCTTGGAGTTGCGCTCACGGTGTGGATAGATGGCAAGATGATTGTGGTTGTGGTGGTGAAGGGGGTGTGTGGCATCAAAAATGGCGACGACCCTTACGTAATGCGTTAAATTGGCTGCGAGATCAGTTAATTGATGTCTATGAGGAATATGGTAATCCCTTATTTCGTGATCCTTGGCAAGCGAGGGACGAATATATTCATGTCATGGGCGATCGCACTCCCGCTAATATTAATCGGTTTCTATCTCACCATCAAACTCGCAAACTCCAAGCGGCTGAACAGGTAGAAGCTTTACGCTTGTTGGAAATGCAGCGTCACTCTTTGCTGATGTTCACCAGTTGCGGCTGGTTTTTTGAGGAAATTTCTCGCCCAGAGGGAACACAGATTTTGCGTTATGCCTCTCGCGCTTTAGAATTAGCAGGAGATGTGGCAGGTGTACAATTAGAAAAAGGCTTTCTTAAACGTTTGGGTTTAGCTCCTAGTAATGTGGAAGAGTTTAAACATGGGGCGGAGATATATCGTCAGTTAGTGCTAACTGCCCAAATTGATTTTAAACAAGTTGCTTCCCATTACGCTATTACTTCCCTTTTTAATCATCACAAAAATACTCTCCCTCAACAACAAACAGATAAACATCACCATATTCCTCATCAGCGTGTTTATTGCTATAATGCCCATGAGCTAGATTATCATAAGCAAAGCTTGGGACCATTAACTATGGCAGTGGGGCATTTGCAGCTAGTGTCAGATATTACTTGGGAAAGTGAAAATTTAGTATTTGCGGTTTTGCATTTGGGTGGTTGGGATTTTCATTGCTGTATTCAGCAGTTTGCCGGACGACGTAACTATAGTCAAATCAAGGAAAAGCTGTTTACGTCCCTGCAACAGGCTAGTATCGCTCATGTGATTTTGGTGATGACTCAATTATTTGGGGACGATACCTTTAGTTTACAGACTTTATTTGCGGAAGAACGTCACCGGATTATGCGGTTGTTGAGTCAGGATACACTGGCACGATTAGACCAGTTATATACTCAGGCATATCGTGATAATTACGGTGTGATTATGGCTTTTCATCGGGATGAGTTGGAAGTACCACGAGAATTACAGGTAGCGGCGGAAATTGCTTTGGGGTATCGTTGTCTGACAACGTTGAAATCTCTAGAACAAGATATTACTGAATTGCAATTAAGCTGGAATTTGATTGGAGAGTTGGAAGCGATCGCTACTGAATCTGAACATCTGCGTTGTCAATTGAATATTCCCGATGGTAATCAAATTTTAGAACAATTAATAGTCCGGTTATTGTGGCAATTATTATATGCTGCCAATAGCAAGATAGATGCAGATATTCAGCGGTTAGAACGATTAATTGATGTTGGTTATAAATTACATCTTGGCATTAATTTAAACCATTCCCAAGAACTCTATTGGAGTTGTTTACACAGTCAAATATTGCCACGAATTACCAGTCTTGATAGTGAAGCAGAAACTATGCAATGTCGTCAATTACTGAAACTAGGACAAAAATTAGCTGTTGATGTCAGTCCTTATTTAGATAAATTGCCATAAACTTGTTCTGTGGGCATTGCCAACACTATAGAACGCAAAAGATAAATTCTCTGATCTTTTTAACCCACCTTTGCCAAAAAGAAACTCTATGCGGTTAAAACCGCACGAGTCGCTTATATCTCAGCGGCTTTAGCCACTAAGGTTTACGCTTACCGGATATTTCTGTAAACTTTGACTATTAGCCATGAAATATGGCTAACGCCACGCTACACTATCATTTCTGGGTGGGTGTGGAAGCCAAACACATAAGCCATCTGTAGCTTAAGTTGACACCATTAAGCTTTTGCTAAACCCCCATTGACTTAGAAATTTACACTTGGCCAGTCTGGTTGACGATAATAATGGGTCATATTATCAAATTTTCGTAATTCCACCTTATCAATGAGAAAATCTGGCGTATCTAACGGCAATGATTGATTAAACTCACAAAACATGGTAGTCAGGTTTACCCTGTTTAATTCTGGGGGAATTTCGCCAAAGTAACCCAATGTCAGATGGGCTGTAAAATGATAATGCTGCTCAATACCCAAACCCATTAATGTGCGATTTTGATAAATTATCCGCCGAAATTGAATAATTTCCTCATAGGAACGTTTATCTTTTGGTACTAAACACATACCCACAGCCCTGGGCATGACAATCAATCCTAACATTTGCCAAGATATAGGTGATCCCTTTGTCATCAATTTTTGATATTCTTGAAACCTCTGAGCTAATTGAGAATTCAAATCTTCAGCAAATTGAGGGTTTTTTGCACAAGCATGATGAAAAGCGCTGTCCCAAATTAAATCTGCCACCGTCACATGAAAACTAGCAGGAGGAACAGGTACAATCAAATCACTAGCAATGGGTAACTCTAATAATTGCTGTTGATAGGCTTGTATTTGGCTGTAAAAAGCAGCGTTGTTTGCATCTTCTTGTGCTGGTGGGGTAATCAGCGTATAGCCTGGAAAGGGTGTAGCCTCTCTGACTCCAGCATGAACTCGAAATTTAGAAGATTCCTGAATATGCTGAATCTGGGTTTTGTAAGCTTCTGGTAGCGTCATGCGTGCTACCCGATTTAAATAAGTTTGGTAGTTGTCGTCCAATCTTGATCACCTTGCGCTCTTTTGATAGATTGTAGGGAGATTTACTCAATTTGACCAAATTAATTTTTAATTTTAATTAAATCACCATGCCAATATATGTTTACTGGGGCGAAGATGATTTTGCGATGGAAAAAGCCGTAGTCACTTTGCGCGATCGCATTCTTGATCCCCTGTGGACTAGTTTTAACTATACCTCATTTCCTCCAGATCAACCCGATCCTATCATCCAAGCTTTAAATCAAGCAATGACACCGCCATTCGGTGCTGGTGGGCGTTTCGTATGGCTCATCAACACCACTCTGGGGCAAAATTGTCCAGACCACATCCTCGCAGAATTACAACGCACTCTTAAAGTCATCCCTCCAGACTCTACCTTACTATTAACCAGTCGCAACAAACCAGATGAACGACTGAAAAGCACAAAACTCCTCAAACAATTTGCAACAATTTCCGAATTTTCCCTCATTCCCCCTTGGAAAACCGAACTTTTAGTCCAATCAGTTCAACAAGTCGCTCAAACCATCGGTCTAAAAATCAGTCCCCTAGTAGCCGAACTATTAGCTGAATCCGTAGGCAATGATACCCGTCTTCTCTACAATGAACTCGAAAAATTACGCCTCTACAGCGGAGACAGGAACAAACCCTTAGACGTGAATACAGTATCTGAGTTAGTCAGAAATACTACTCAAAATACCTTACAATTAGCAACAGCCATCAGAACAGGAGATACCCCAAAAGCTTTAGGAATCTTAGGCGATCTCAGTAATGCCGCAGAACCAGGTTTACGGATAGTTGCCACACTCATTGGTCAATTTCGCACCTGGTTATTAGTCAAAATGATGATGGACAGTGGTGAACGCAACCCCCAAGCGATCGCTCAAGGTGCTGAAATCTCTAACCCCAAACGCATCTACTTCCTACAGCAAGAAGTCAAATCCCTCCCCCTACAGCAACTCATCTCTGCCTTACCACTGCTATTAGAATTAGAAGTCAGCCTTAAGCAAGGTGCATCCGAAACCTCAACACTGCAAACTAAAGTCATCGAACTTTGTCAAATATGCCGCCGCACTTAATACCCACATCGAAATATTCAATTTCAATCTTGACTGGAACTTCTAATTCAGAAAATAATTCAAACATATTATGTTATTCCCTATTTTCCCTCTGTGTCACCTGTTGTATGCTCAAAACTTATAGTCTTTATTTAACCAAACGGTTGCAGAGAACCCTCTATCAATCCTTGATCTTGGCAACTATTACCAGTACAAGCCTGATTTCCGGGACTTTTGGCCTCAATTCCAAAGTAACTGCTCAAACTTTAAACCTTAACAGTACAGAAGTAACTAATTACGCAAAAGCTGTATTAGGCATGGAGCCAGCCCGTCAGCAGGCCTTTAAAGAAATTAAAAACCTGATCGGTAGCAAAGACATTCCCCAAGTAATCTGTAATGATTCCAAAAGTTTCATTACACTACCAAACAAAGCCAAAGATATTGCCGTAAATTATTGCAACCATTCTCAAAAGATAGTTGAGGATAGTGGTCTCACCATCGAGCAATTTAACAAAATTACCGTAGAAATCCAAAAAAACAGTAATTTAAAACGACAGCTTTATAATACATTACTACGCTTACAAAAGGATTCTCCCTCAAAAACTTCCCAATAAATAACCTTAAATTACAAGAGGCAAGAGGCAAGGGG
>NZ_VILC01000031.1:0-43745 GCF_009712065.1 Aphanizomenon sp. UHCC 0183
CCCCCGACTCCCCCGACTCCCCCGACTCCCCCGACTCCCCCTACTCCCCCGACTTCCCCATTTAATACTTAATCAGGGTTAATTCTCATTAAAGGCTGACCATATTCTACTGGTTCACCATTTTGAACTAAAATTTCCATCACCTGTCCAGAGACTTCGGCTTCAATTTCGTTCATTAGCTTCATAGCTTCAATGATACAGACACTTTGACCAGCTTTGACGCGATCGCCTACCTCCACAAACGCTGCTTCTCCTGGGGCTGGGGAACGGTAAAATGTCCCTACCATTGGTGATGGTACTTCAACTAATTTTTGATTAATTGGTGAAGAAGAATGAGGAGGTTGTGCGACTGAATTATCAACAACTTTATTGGTTACAGCCCCCTCAGTGGAACTTGGTAAGGCTGTAGATACCAACTGGGTTACACCAGCACTCACCACACCACTAACTGTTCCTGGAGCATTATTGCTAAAACTGACAGCTTTTCGGACTGTTAGCTCAAATTCATTATTTTTGAGGGTAACTTCCGCAATATCTGTTTGGGCAATAGTTACTAATAGCTGACGGATTTCATTAAAGTCTAATGTCACAATTATTTTACCTCGACCTAACTGTTAAATTAAAATTCTAAGTAAGGCAGGGATTTAATCCCTCTATAAAAAAGGGATTGAAATCATTAGCACCAATTTTAGATTTTGGACTTCGACTTCGCTCAGTCGAACGATTTTAGATTTTGGATTTTGTGGCAACTTTCCAGGTGATTAGGAACTCAATTGACATGAATTAAACTTATGCCACAACAGGGTTTTACCCCTGACGCTGACTCCTAATTCCTGACTCCTGCTGTATTCCTCACTATTCCAAATTGGTATCAAAAAAATAGGAAAATTATTCCCTGCCTAAATACTTATCTTCTCTGGTATCAATCTTAATCCGTTCCCCTTGGGCAATAAATAAAGGAACCATGATAGTTGCCCCAGTTTCCAGGATTGCGGGTTTAGTACCACCTGTAGCAGTATCACCTTTGACACCGGGATCTGTTTGCACAATTTCCAAAACTACAGAATTAGGAAGTTCTACTTCTAGGACTTGTTCGCCCCAGCGAATCACGTTAACTTCCATACCATCTTTGAGGTACTTGACGCGATCGCCAATTTGCGCTGAAGTTAATCTACCTTCCTCATAGGTTTCCATATCCATAAAGATAAACTCATCGCCTTCTTTATAGGTATGTTGCATCGTCACTTTTTCCAAAGTCGCTTGAGGAACGCTTTCCCCAGCCCGAAAAGTTTTTTCTAACTGTTTGCCAGTTTGGACATTTTTCAGTGTTGTCCGCACGAAGGCAGAACCCTTGCCTGGCTTAACGTGAAGGAAATCTATCACGCGCCAAACCGAACCATCTAATACAATTGAAACACCAGGTCGAAAGTCGTTACTAGAGATCATGAAACTTTCAAATTTTGCAAGACAATCGGCATTTATTGTACCCTTCCAGCGTCATAATTGGTTAGTTGTTATTTGTCAGTTGTTATTTGTCAGTTGTCAGTTGTTATTTGTCAGTTGTCAGTTGTCAGGGAAGAGGGAACAGGGAACAGGCAAAATTAATATTTCTTCCTCTGCCTCCCCTACTTCCCCTACTTCCCCTACTTCCCCTACTTCCCCTACTTCCCCTGCCTCTTCAATCCCTAGTCCCCCAATGTGGGAAGATAATCAATAAGTTACTTCCAGTCAACACTTTGATGCTGAAGAAAGGGAAATTTCATGTTGAACTTATTTAAGTCCTGGGTGAAGAACAGCCTAAAGGTAATATTGCTATTAACAATATTTTTAGGCATAAGTACGGCTGGGTGGACTCCCGCTAGTAACGCCGGCTTACCAGCAGGAAACGCAATTACCGACGGTAAGGCTTTGTTGCGCTATGCACTGCCAATAGATAATCAACCTGTACGTAAACTGCAAGCCAGTTTAGAGGATATTTCTAACCAACTGCGGGCAAATAAACGATGGGGTGCAGTTAATAATGACCTCAAGCAGGCATTGCGGATACTCGATAAACCTTCCCAAATATTAGCAAGCGTTCCGGAAGAACGCCAACCTCAAGCCGAAGCTTGGATGACTGAATTGAAATCTGGCATCATAGAACTGCAAGAAGTGGTTAAAACTAAACGAAAAGAACCCATTCTTGACGGTAGAGCTAAATTACTCAATCTTGTCAGTTTGTTAGAAGAATCAATGGTGAAGGAATTCCCCTTTGAAGTCCCGGCTGAGTATAGTAACTTACCTCAACTCAAAGGACGCGCTAGGATTGCTTTCAAAACTAATAAAGGTGATTTGACTGTAGTTGTAGATGGCTATAGCGCTCCCGTGACTGCTGGTAACTTTGTTGATTTGGTACAAAGAGGTTTTTATAACGGTTTAGAGTTCACCCGTTCGGAAGAATCTTACTTTCTCCAAACCGGAGATCCTGTAGGTAAGGAAGTCGGTTTTATTGACCCTCAAACTGGCAAATATCGGGCTGTTCCTTTAGAAATTTTGGTCAAGGGCGAAAAAGAACCAACCTACGGTATTACTCTCGAAGAAGCTGGGCGTTATTTAGATATGCCGGTTTTACCGTTTTCGTCTTTTGGTGCTTTAGTGATGGCACGTCCAGAAAATGAAGCTAATGGTGGTTCTTCTCAAGTTTTCTTTTTCCTTTTTGAACCAGAACTTACTCCCGCAGGACGTAATCTTTTAGATGGTCGTTATTCTGTATTTGGTTATTTGACTGAAGGTAGAGAGGTTTTAGATAAACTCAAAGCTGGTGATAAAATTGAATCAGCAACTGTTGTTAAAGGAATTGAAAATTTAGTTCAGCCTCAAGCAGCTTAATTAATTATTGAAGAAAAAGATCCCCGACTTCTTTAAGAAGTCGGGGATCTGACTCTTGCAGTGTTCACAAATCAAATAACGTCTTTCAATTAGTTCTTGAGTGTATCCATTATTTTCCTTAATTTAGCTAGAACGTTTTTTTCTAAACTTGTAGACCAACGATATTTATAATCTTCATGCTTGTATCTACTAACCTTTTCCTTGAGGTTTTCTATATATTCGATGAGTTCTGCCAAATCTTTTTCAGTTTTAACACCCCTAACAATACCAGCAGTTTTTAGGTAATAACTCCCTATTACATCTGCTTCTTCTTCTGAAGCATGATGATCTTTACGGTAATGGCGGATTTTACCATTCATTTCTTCAAAATAAGAGCCTAGACTTCTGACAAGAGCAAAATCTAGTTCATCTAGTTTTTTAGTTTCATAATTAATTTGTTCCTGAACTGATTTAGGAGAAGTGTCTGGTTCAGAAATAAAAGCAGAGGTTGGGATTGGATCAGAATTTTGAGATTCAGCATTACTAAAGATATACTCTAGAGTTTTTACACAATCCAGGAAAGATGATATATTGCGGGCAATTACCTGTTTCGTCTGAGTATTGATGATCGCATATCCAGAACCTTCATTAACTACAGCATATTGACCCTGTACTGTTACATAGGCGTTTGTGTTTATTCTTTTGATGTCACTCATTTGGTAAACTAAAAAAAATAACTATCTGTAGTATCCCCTAATTTCGACAAAAACTTGCATAACCAACCATTGTACCGGTTATCGCGCTTGATGCAATACAATTAAGAGGGCGCAGGCCCTGCGCCCCTACAGGCTTCTCCTAATCGTTTTAAAATTTGCAACACTTCAGCTAATTCATGTCGGCGGGGAAATAGGGAAAATGTGCGTGATACGTCATATTCAGGATTGTCTGTAATAGCTAGTTTAATAAATATAAATTCATCGCCATTTGTAGCCATACTAAATACTGATTTATCCCGGTGGGGAGTATAGTTAACATATAGGCTAATAACTGCGGTATTGCTGCGACAACTGGAATGCTATTTCGTTTAGATTCAACCACAAAAATCCAAAGTTTTTCCTGTACAACTAGGACATCAATAAAACCACGAATTGTTTCTTCTGGTTCTTCAATTTCTAAATTTATGCCATAGGGTGAACGAATTCGGTAAGGTGAATCTAGAAAACCTGCAAGTTCCAAAAGTGGTGAAACGACTAAAAGATTAATTGTCCCTTCTAATAATAGACCATCAATGCGATGATAATCATAACGCTGTTTAATGCGAGTAACACCCGATTGTTCTTGTGTATTAAGTTGGGGTAAGTCTGTCAACCATTCGTTAAAAAAGTTTTCATCTTCTGCTTGGTGTAAGTGACAACGAGTTTGTAAATCACTCAAACTTTTAATGGTATCTGTAATGCCAACAGTAGAAACCATCTCAATAGTCTCCTAGATGATACTTTTATTTTAATCTGTAAAGTAATGCGTAAATTTAATTATGAATAATAATTTATCTTCCCTGCGAGTTCGAGATATTGGTGAACAAGGTCTTTTAGAAAGATTACAACGTTTTTGTCCACCCGATATCATTGGTGATGATGCCGCAGTATTGGAAACTTTACCAAATCAATCTTTAATAGTGACCACAGATATGCTTGTTGACGGCGTGCATTTTAGCGATGTTACCACCTCTCCAGAGGATGCAGGTTGGCGGGCTGCGGCGGCGAATTTATCCGATTTAGCAGCAATGGGGGCAACTCCAATGGGAATAACTGTGGGACTAGGTTTACCGCCAGATGTAACTGTAAATTGGGTTGAGCGACTATATCAGGGCATGACAGAATGCTTATCAAAATATCATGTTCCCATAGTAGGTGGTGATATAGTGCGATCGCCCATTACCACTTTAGCAATTACCGCCTTTGGTCAAGCCAACCCCAATTTCATCATCCGTCGTGCGATCGCCCAAGTAGGAGATGCTATTGTGATCACAGGTATACATGGAGCGTCCCGTGCGGGTTTAGAATTACTCTTAAATCCCGAAATAGGTTACAACCTCAAAACAGCATCCAAGGCAGCCTTAATCACCGCCCACCAGCGCCCCAAGCCACGTTTAGATGTCTTACCCATACTCAAAGAAATTCTCACCTCCCCCTGCCCCCTGCCCCCTGCCCCCTGCCTTTTCCCTATCTCTGGCATGGATAGTAGCGACGGTTTAGCCGACGCAGTATTACAAATTTGCCGAGCCAGTCAAGTCGGTGCAGTTATAGAATCTAGTAAAATCCCCTTACCATCAGCCTTTGAAGAGTGGCTAACACCAGAAAAATCATTAGAATATGCCCTCTACGGTGGCGAAGATTTTGAATTGGTCTTGTGTTTACCACCCGAACCAGCATTAGCATTAGTGCAAAAACTAGGCACAAGTGCAGCCATAATTGGCACAATTACCCCAGGTTCAAACGTGATTTTACACCAAGAAAAAGCAGAAATCCCCGACCAAGTTCTCAGCCTCAGCCAGGGATTTCAACATTTTGCTCAGTAGGGGCGCAGTCCCTGCGCCCATTCCATGTAGGGGCGCAGGGCTTGCGCCCATTCCGTTAGTCAGTGGTCTTCAAACAAAGGACAACTGACAAAGAACAATTACGCCCATTTTTCAGCTACTAATTCCGCCAAATCAAGAACACGTTGGCTATAACCCCACTCATTGTCATACCATGCCATAACCTTCACCATGTCATTGCCCATAACAAGAGTCAAGCTGGCATCAACAACAGAAGATTCATCAGTACCTTGATAGTCAGAAGATACAAGTTCCAATTCGGTGTAACCCAAAATGCCTTTGAGAGGACCTTCAGCAGCCTCTTTCAGCGCTTGATTAACTTCTTCGGCAATAGTGCGCTTTTCAGTTTGCACTACAAAGTCCACCATAGAAACGTTAGGGGTTGGTACACGCAAAGCCACACCATTTAACTTACCCTTCAACTGAGGAAGTACCAAAGCTACTGCTTTTGCTGCACCTGTAGAAGTGGGAACAATGTTGATAGCTGCTGCTCTAGCCCGACGCAAATCACGGTGGGAAGCGTCTAGTAAACGCTGATCACCTGTGTAGCTGTGGGTAGTGGTCATTATGCCTTTAATGATACCAAATTTTTCATCTAATACCTTGGCAATGGGAGCTAAACAGTTGGTTGTACAACTAGCGTTACTGATGATGTTATGTTTGTTGTGGTCATAATCATGATGATTTACACCGACGACAAAAGTACCATCTTCATTTTTACCAGGGGCTGTAATCAAAACCTTTTTAGCCCCGGCATTTACGTGCCTCATTGCCCCTTCTTTGCTGGTAAAAACACCTGTTGATTCGATAATCAGGTCAATTCCCCATTCTTTCCAGGGCAAGTTATCTGGGTTGCGATCAGATACGCATTTAATTGTATTTCCATTAATTGTGATGGAGTTATCATCAGCACTAATATCTACACCTTTCAATTTGCCTAGCATGGAGTCATATCTAAGCAGGTGAGCATTAGTTCTAGGGTCGGATGTGTCATTAATCCCGACCAGTTGGATATTGCTATTTTCTCTTCCCACCCAGCAGCGGGCAAAGTTACGTCCAATGCGCCCGAAACCGTTAATTGCAACTCTAATCACTGTGTCTTGCCCTCTGTATTTATGCCTATAAGTTGATATCGTTGACCCCAATCATATCGCAAAGAGGGTGGCCATTTATAACCAGAAAGTTTTAGATCAACAAAAAAATACAGAAAGGAGTTCAGAGTTCGGGGTTCAGAGTTCGGAGTTCGGAGTCAGGAGTTAGAAAGAAGAAGAAAATTCTTCCCCTGTTCCCTGTTTCCAATGATGATTTTTATAAATTGAACAATAATTTCACTACCAATGTACTATTGTAGTCAATTCCGACAGAGGCTTTTAGTAAGTGATGCAAGTTGCTGTCTTTAAACCCATGCTACTTAGTTCTAAAACAATCATAACAAAATGTATTTAAATTTACACAATTTTCTTTCCCGATGTAGCAGAAATTTTCAGAATAATCTTATGGGCAGATTAAAAACAGCAAGAATTTTCGACCGGGGGGTAATCTGGCTCACAGAGCAAAACGAAAGTCAAAATTTAATCATTCAGCAGGGATGAATATTTTGGATGGCATAGTTAGGATCTGTAACAATCAAAATCCTGTTATGATACGCGTGTCTTATGTGGTTCTGGTGTGGTGTGGTGTAAGAGGTAAATAAAAATGAGTAATTCTATAGATTTTAGTGGCAGACCATTTCATTTCATTGGGATTGGTGGGATTGGAATGTCTGCTTTGGCTTATGTTCTAACTAAACGCCAATTGCCAGTATCCGGTTCAGATTTACGTGCTAACCATATTACGCACAAGTTAGAATCCCTGGGCGCTCACATTTTCAGTAAACAAGAAGCCAATAATTTGGCATTTTTTCTGTCAGAAGTAACGGCTAATACCGTACCATTAACTGCTCCAGAAAAGTTGTCTGCTGTGAAAACCGCTTTACCCCAAGTGATTTGTTCTACAGCTATTAATGCTAATAATTTGGAGTATAAAGCGGCTCTAGAATTAGGTTGCCCCATTTGGCATCGTTCTGATGTTCTCGCGGCTTTGATTGCTGATTACTACAGTATTGCTGTAGCAGGAACTCATGGCAAGACCACTACTAGTAGTATGATTGGTTATATGCTATTGCAAGCTGGGCTTGATCCGACAATTTTGGTCGGTGGTGAAGTTAAGGCTTGGGAAGGTAATGCTAGAATGGGTGCAAGCCGTTATTTAGTAGCAGAGGCAGATGAGTCCGATGGTTCTCTGGTAAAACACGCTCCAGAGATTGGTATTATTACTAATATTGAATTAGATCATCCTGACCACTATGAGACATTGGAAGAGGTGGTTGATACCTTCCAAACCTTTGCTCAAGGTTGCAAAACTTTGGTGGGTAGCATTGATTGTGAGACAGTGCGTGATAGGTTTAAACCAACCATTACCTATAGTCTTTACCCAGATAAAGGTGCTGATTACACCGTTACCAATATAGATTATCGTGCTGATGGCACAACAGCTTTGGTATGGGAAAAGGGTAAAGCTTTGGGTTTGTTAAATTTACAGCTATTGAGTCATCATAACCTCAGCAATTCTCTAGCAGCAGTAGCTGTGGGTAGAGTTTTGGGATTAGAATTTGGAGAAATTGCCCAAGGTATTGCTACATTTGAAGGTGCAAGACGACGGTTTGAGTTCCGAGGTGAGGCGGCTGGGGTGACTTTTATTGATGATTATGCCCATCATCCTAGTGAAATTCGCGCTACTTTAGCCGCTGCTCGTCTTCAAGCTAGACCGGGACAGAGGGTAGTTGCTATCTTCCAACCTCATCGTTATACGCGGACATTAACGTTTTTAGAAGAGTTTGCTGAGTCTTTTACTCATGCTGATTTAGTTGTGCTGACGGATATTTACAGTGCGGGTGAACCTGATTTAGGACAAGTGAGTGGACAGGATTTAGCTACTGCGATTAGTAAACACAATCCTGAAGTGGTTTATCAACAAACTTTATCTTTGGTTAGTGAGTTTTTACGGCAAACCTTATGTCCGGGGGATTTGGCACTGTTTTTAGGTGCGGGTAACTTAAATCAGGCTATTCCGGAACTGATTACCATCATGAGTGAACCAGCGATCGCCACTTCTTAGACTAAGAACTTCACTCTAGTAGTGTTGTCATCAATTCACTGCCATGGACAAAGATTCACCGATTCAGGAATAAAACCCTGTTGTCTTCTAAGTTTCACAGTTAATTGATGTCCTCACTATCTTGTCTGTTGCTATAAATAACAAATGTCAAAAATTCACTAATTGAAGTAAAAATGATAACTTCCCAGGGATTTGGCAAAATCTGCGAATTTTCTAATTTCACTCCACAACTGCAAACAAAAGATAATGTGGATAATAGTAAATTAATTTACCTACCAGGGACGAATTGCCCTTTAAAAACCCATACTTCTTTGTCAGCGTTTACTTCTTATCGAGTTGGTGGAGAGGCTGAGTGCTATGTTTCTCCCTATGATTTAGAGGCGTTACAAGTAAGTATTGAGTATGCAAAAGAAAATAATTTAGCAATCACAGTATTGGGTGCTGGTTCTAATTTGTTGGTGAGCGATCGCGGCATACCCGGTCTAGTCATCGCCACTCGTCATCTCCGGTCTAAAAACTTTGACCCAGCTACAGGTCAATTAACTGTATCCGCCGGAGAACCCATTCCTACTCTAGCATGGGAAGCAGCCGCTTTAGGATGGGAAGGATTAGAATGGGCTGTGGGTATTCCTGGAACTGTAGGCGGTGCAGTGGTAATGAATGCTGGAGCGCACAATAGCTGTATCGCAGATATGTTGGTTAGCGCTCAAGTTCTTTCTCCAGATGGAACTCTGGCAACTCTCACCCCGGAGGAATTAGGTTACACATACAGGAGTTCACTCCTCCAAGGTCGTAAGCGGATTGTAACTCAAGCCACCTTCCAACTGCAACCAGGAGCAGATCCTGTGCAAGTGACAGCTAGAACTAAGGAACATAAAAAACACCGACTCAGCACTCAACCCTACAGCTATCCTAGTTGTGGCAGTGTGTTTAGAAATCCTAAACCTTATTCTGCTGGTTGGTTAATTGAACAAACCGGACTCAAGGGTTATCAATTAGGAGGAGCGCAAGTCGCCCAACTTCATGCTAATTTTATCGTCAATCGGGGAGGAGCTAAAGCCAGCGATATTTTCTCCCTTATTCGTCATGTTCAAAATGAGGTGCAAGAACGCTGGTCAATTTGGCTAGAACCAGAAGTGAAAATGTTGGGTGAGTTTCACAAGCAGGTTGCTAAATAAAGGCAATAGGCAATAGGCAAGAGGCAAGAGTAATTAAATTACCAATTACCAATTACCAATTACCAATCACCCATCACCAATGACTAATCGCATCTATAATTGAATTTGATTTCTAAACAACCGTACAGCGGATAACCAGTTATGGCAGAAAAAGGACAGGGATTTGGCTTTGGCTTAGGCAAAATGAAAGAACTAGCCGAAGCATTTAAAAAAGCGCAACAAGTTCAAGAAGGTGCAAAGCGTCTTCAAGAAGAATTGGAGCAAATGGAGATTCTTGGAGAATCTGGTGGTGGACTTGTTAAAGTCGTCGTCAGTGGCAACCAAGAACCCAAACGAGTAGAAATTGCTCCATCTGCTTTAGAAGAAGGTCCAGAAGTGCTTTCTGATTTAGTCGCGGCGGCGATGAAAGATGCCTATAAAAAGTCCACCGAAACCATGCGAGAACGTATGGAAGATCTAACCAGTGGACTGGAATTACCTGGAATGTAGTCACTCAATTTTGGATTGACGATTTTGGATTTTGGATTTGGGATTGACTCCAACCTAAAGTGTAGAAGCTCAAAAATTTTGGCTTTGGGATTGACGTTAGCGAAGCGAGTATTGTTCCGTTATCAAGAATGGGGACTCGTACCAAATTTTTTTATCTAAAATCTAAAATCTAAAATTCCCGGTCAGTGGTCAGGAGTGTAAAATAACTGGCAACTGACACAAAGCTAAAACTTAAATCAAAATATTATGCCTTATAAGCTACTGTTTGTCTGCCTTGGTAATATTTGCCGATCGCCATCGGCTGAAAATATTATGAATCATCTCATTGACCAAGCCAGGTTAAATAATACAATTCTTTGCGATTCTGCCGGTACTGCTGGTTATCACATTGGTGCAGCACCGGATCGACGCATGAGTGCCGCAGCAGAGAATAAGTTAGGATTTAAACTCATTGGACAAGCTCGGCAATTTCAAATCCGTGACTTTCAAGAGTTTGATTTGATTTTGGCAATGGATCGTAATAATTATGATGATATCCTCGCTGTTGACCGCTCTGGGCAATATCATTCTAAAGTTAGGTTGATGTGTGATTTTTGCTCTACACACACCCTCAAGGAAGTCCCAGACCCCTATTATGGCGGGGTTGAGGGCTTTAATCATGTGATAGATTTATTGATGGATGCCTGTGAAGGTCTATTGAAACATATCACTGAGAATTAAAAATATCATCATTCCCAGATCCTCAGATCCCAACTTCTTAAAGAAGTCGGGGATTTAACGTAGGGGTAGCGCCCCCGGTATTTGGGGCATTGCCTTTAATCCCGCTTGGACAAAGTTAGCAATTTTTGATTCATCTTCAACAAATAGGATGTTCATAGATAATTAAAAATTAAGGGATGAAAGAATTAAGAATGTGTTGTTTACTGAAGATATCAGCGTTGATTTAATAGATGGACGCACAATTACAGTACCATTAGTTTGGTATCCAAAACTGCTTAATGCTACTCCTGAACAACGATTAAAATGGGAAACCTGCGGAGGTGGTTACGGTATTCATTGGGAAGAAATTGACGAAGACCTCAGCACAGAAGGTATGTTACGTGGCGCACCTGCACCAAGGAGTAAAATAGTCAGTTAAGGAATGTGAATTAAATAAGGTGCAAAAGTAGGGTGTGTTAGCGACAGCGTAACGCACCATTCCAGGTTACATCAGAATTGCAGGTTATTAAATTTGCGTTCCTTACCATATCCCGTACAGTAGAGTAAGAAGTTTTAGATTTGTGAGATGAACCCTAAACTTGGTGAAATTTGGCTTACTGATTTAGGTATAGCTGCAAAAATACGTCGAATTATCATGGTATCTTGTGATGACCCAGATCCACTATGAGCCTTGGTGATTTATGTACTACTAACCACCCAAAATCAGGTAAGTTTTTATGCTGAATAATTGCTCTCCATTCTACATCAAAAATGTATTAGCAAAGCGCACCAAAGGTATCGCACTTACTTCCATTTATTGTTAAACTAGGAATATAACTTGAAAATATCAAATACAATGTCTAATCATTCTTCAGTTATAAGTGTGTCTCCTGAAATTATGAGTGGTACTCCTGTTTTTACGGGAACAAGAGTTCCTATCCAAACACTGTTAGATTATTTAACAGCAGGAGATTCAATAGATGATTTTTTAGATGGTTTTCCCACTGTTACTAGGGAACAAGTAATTACATTCCTAGAGGAAGCAGGAAAACAAATGATTAGTAAGGTATCGCTCTTACTCTTTTATTAAACACTCTTATTCCAATACTCTAAACCATTGACAATCACATCTTCCAACCACTTCTTAAAACGTTCTGTCAGATTACTCTCTTCATCAGCATAAGAAAACTGAAATAGAGAATCTGTTAAGGCTTGGATATCACTAATATTTCTACTAATATTTCGTTCACCTTCTCCAGTATTATCTCTATGGTATGCACAAGCAGAACAAGCAAGTAATCCGAGATACTCGTGTCCTACTGCATGAAAAGAAAGTAGAATTGTTGTTGATGATTCTACATTGATCACCAATTGTATCCAACTGTGATAGGGGCTAAGATTAGCAAAGTAGCCTAATTGTTTAGCTGTTTCTACAACTTGAAAGCGATGATAGTATGATTTAGAATCTTCGGATGCAGCCGTAACTGTAAAACTCTCAGCATCACTTACTAGATTTTGCACAGATAACTTAATTTCGGTAGCGATATCTTGTAAACGAACAGATGCGATTTTAAACAAATTTTCTGCAAAACCTTCAACTTTTTGACGGCGTTCTGGAATGGTGGCTGATTTATTTTGCTTGATTTTGTTAGCGATGGAAGCAATAACAGCTTGAGCGCGTCTTGTTTCTGCTAAAACCTGTTCAGATAAACCAAGGCTACGAATAAATGACTGTTTTTGACTTTTAGCAAACAAGTTAATCAAGTTTGATAAGTCACCTTTATCTGCTTGTTCTGAAGCTCCAATATAAGCTGCTCTCTCGTCACCTGTAACAACCAAAGGAAACCATCCAGCTTGTATAAAAACTAAACTAGCAAGACAGCGAGCCACTCGACCATTACCATCTTGAAAGGGATGAATTTGTGTGAAGCGATGATGTAACCACGCTGCTTCAACTTCAGGAGGAATTTTTGCTATTTGATGTTCATGATGCCATTGAATCAAATTATCCATTTCAGAAGCGACCTGTTCTGGAGGGCAATATTCATCTATAGAGCCATCTTTTCTTTGTGGATTATTGGGTTGCTTCTTCCAGTCACCTCTGTTCAGATCAACACGAATAATTTGTCCTGTTTGTGTTTTTGCCTCTGTTGTATATTGATTCTGAGTGAGAAGTTGGTGTAACCCTTTGATGTAGGAAGTAGATAAACTTCTCTGTCGACCAACAAAATCAAATAATTCTTCGACCGCTGCTTCTTGATCTTGGATGAGAGATACAATTTGTCTGGTTGGGGGATTGGCAGAATTATTAGGATTATGAGCAATAAGAGCCTCATTAATTCCTTGTTCAATTAGTACACGAGTTATTCCTCTGTCTAGGGTATATAGTCCTTCAATAATTCCAGTTTCAATAGCAATCTCTCGACACAACCTTTCCATAAAGGTTTTGAATTCTCCAGAGGAACGCAGTCGTTCTGCTTGTTCATTCCAAACAGTGACTAAAGGTGGTAACTCGGAACTTGCTAAATCTTCCCAATTGGATGGTAAATTTTCTATTGGTTGCCACTGCATGAATAATCTCCAAAAAATTGATAGTACGGTAAAAAAACTTACAATTGTGTAGTCTCAGATATGGTGAGAAACATCAAACTTTTTTGTTCAAATCACTAATCTTCTATTAATTGAAAATACTTATTAGTATAATTTCTTTTCAAATAATCTTTGAATTCTGAATTAGGCATCTTGTTTACAATGTCTTGCACTGTTTTAGCTGCTGTATTACAAGCCCATTTAGCAGCAGCAGGTGTACTAATCCTTTCCAATAAAGGCACAGGACAATCTTTATTAATAACAGGATTTTTGTAAGTGCTTGGTTCACGAAGAATATTTAGTCCTGATAGTTTGTTTAAAATTGTCCTCTTTGAAGAAGGAAGATCATCACTATCAAGGTTTAAAGTATATTCATCCTTAGGCTTGAGATGAACTAATTCGTTACGCAGATTGAATAGAGTAACAAAATCTTGGTAGGGTTGAATACCTTGCTTTGGTCTTTTACCTGATATAGCTATGTAAGTTACCTCAAGCTTGAGTTTTATTTGTCCATTATATTCCTCAACGGTGGTTAATAGTGTTGCAAGTTTTTTTGCAACATCTTCTGGTTCTTCTTCTGGTTTTATATATGCTGTAGCTAGTTCCGGCAATTCATTTAGAAATGCCTCAATGGACATAGCTGAAAACAAAATAGCGGGAATTGCATCACTAATTCCGCGATCATTGTGAATCGTAGAATTCAAAAGGTAATCATTTTTTGCTTTATCGTGCAGAGGACCAGCATTTAGATGGAATAGAGTTACTATGTTGTCCATAATCTCCTTAAAGTAAACGGTTCTTCGGTTATTTTTATGGAAAACCTGGTTCAAAATCATTGAAAGCCTTATTGTGTAGGCATTTCATTGAAAATATGGAAACAATTGTTTATAACCCTTGTCCCGTAAGGGTTTTGTTATCATCAATCCTCAATTACCATAAAAGAGACGCAAGAGCCAAAAGAATTTGATGTTTTTATTACAGTTGATAGGAATTTATCTTTTCAACAAAATTTGTCTCAGTTCGATATTGCTGTAGTTGTTTTACAAGCATCTTCTAATAGATTAATGGATCTGAAACCTTTAGTTCCAAAAGTTTTAGATATTTTATCTAAAGTAGTGAAAGGTCAAGCTGTAGTTGTTAGTCTTGAATGATAAGGCGATTCCTGCGGATCGCTTCGCTATCGCTCTCACTCTACATTAGAAATGCGATATTACCCAATAATTAAGGCTGTGACTGCAACCAACCTAAAAAGTCTGTCGTTTTTGCAAAATATTTTTGTATACCTACTTTCTGTAATATTTGTTTAATTTCTTTTGTACCAAAGTCGTTAGAATTTCCACTCAAAAAAACTTTCTGCTCATTTAAAGATGTTTGTGCATGATCAAGAATACAATGTAAAATTAAATTGTCTGTAGGATCAGTAATAAGTAAATTATCCAGACTTGCACTGAGTATATCTGGTTTTAATTGTATTAGTTCTACAGAATTTTTAGCCCATTCTAAAATGTCAAAAAGACGAGTATTAATCTCATTAATTCTCTCATTATTCTTAATTATTGCTTGCTCTAGACATCGTTTAATTTCTCTAGAGTATTGAGAGTTAACATCTCCTTTAAGTTTTCTTACTTCATCCTTTAGGTTATCCCCAAACCGATTACTTCTGTTGCGCTCACTTTCTAGTACAGATAGAGCTTCCATACAACAAATTGCAGGAGTTATTATTTTAAGTCTTGTTGTTACTTCAGGATTTTGAGAGTAGACTAAGTTCTCAGTTTCTTGATCTTGGTTTTTTGCAAAATCAATAAAAAAATTTGTTTCTATATAAAGCGTAATCATTAAATTTGCTAACCTTTATTGTGCTGCATCAGCAATTTTATCTACAAAACCTATCTGAGTTAGTTCTTTTGATTTTGGTGGATTATCTGTTTTCCAATTATCAGCCAAATCTCTCAACCATCCTTCAACTAATGTTTCGAGATAATATTCAAAAATCCTCTTCTTATGACTAAATTCTGGATCATATTCAGATAAAACTTCATGAGTTGGAAAAGTGTAAATAGTTTTGAGATTTTCACCATCCCATTGAAAAATTTTAATTTCTTCACGGGTAGCAGTCATAGCATAAGGAATTATAACTTTATTATGTTCATACTCAAACTTGAGGATATCTTCGACTTTGGCAGTAATATCTTCTACAATATTTCTAGCTCTAACTTTTGATACTAAAAGTTTATTTCCGTTTTTATCCCAAGCTGTAATGTCAGATAGTTCTATTGTTTTGTTACTAAGCTGTGTAACGTCCATTTTTTTAATCCTCGTGACATTGACTATTGCAATATCTTCATTATAAATGCGATTCCTGCGGAGCGCTTCGCTATGGCTCTTAACACTACATCAGAAATACGTTAGTGTAGCTCACAGTCTGGTAAAATTTATCCTATTTATTCTATTGAGAATCATCAAAAACAGAGGGAAGATTACGACGACCACCTACTACCCGCAAAATTTCAATTCCATCATCCAAGACCCTATAAAAAATTATATAGCCTTCAATCAGTAATCCTCGTAAATCAGCACGTATTTCTGAGTAGCTTTTACCACTGTTTGGAAAGGAAACTAATTGTTGACATTTGCGATTAAATTCCTGAAAAAATTTTTCACCTGCTTCTAGGTTGTTTTGTGAGAAGTATTCAGCAATTTCGCTCGCTCAGGTCACGACTAGCGAGAATATTAATAACGTAACGATTCATTTTTGTATCTGTCCCTGTTGCTGAAAACGATCTAAAATTTGATTTACAAATGTTTCACCGTCAATAGGTGCTGTGTGTTCTGAAATTGCAATAGCAGCATCAATTTTTTCGCGCACTTCCTTAACCCATGCTGTCTCAGAACGATCATACTCATCTAGCAACTTGAGAGCGATTTCTAGGACTTCTTCTACAGAATGGTATTTCCCAGTTTGCAGCTTTGTTTCAATAAAGCGTTCTTGCTTAGGTGTAAGACTAATGCTCATAATAAATTTTGATTAAGTTGGCTATACATAATAAATATTGTAATATAATTCCAAAAATTTAATTATTTTCAAGGTGTTAGTGAAGCTTACCGTTCACGGTAGCGTTTTAAAGATAAGGTATCGCTCTTAATTTTACATCAGATAATGCGATTCCTGCGGAGCGCTTCGCTATCGCTCTTAACTCTACACCAGAAATGCGATCGCTTTAAGATTATAGGCGTTGCTAATTACAAGTATGAATTTGTTTCGCGCAAAGGCGCAAAGAGGAAGATTTTGAGAAATTTAATTCTTGACTTTTATACCTCAATTCAGCAACGCCAGATTATAAAGCTGACTTTTCCCGTTATCTTTCCAGTTGAGCAATTGCTTATTAGAACCCATGTCCCAAAGTCCTATTTTTTCGTTAATTATTCTCATTAAAGATCGTTTATTGAGAATTGGGCTTTATTCCAAAACCCTTATTATTTGGACGTTTCGGGACTTAACGGGAAAAGTCAGGATTATAAAGGTGGTAAACCTAGTTCCATCCATAATTGTTTCATATATGTATTTAATTTCCTCAAAACATAGTCAGCCATATTACCGGGAGTATTGTCATTTGTATAACAAAACTCTAAACAAATATATTTATTATTATGAACATTAATTAATATGTCTGGTCTAATTGTTGGTAAAAATGGATGGATCTTTTCACAACTCAATTCTAAATTAGATTGGTCTTGAATAAATATCTCATCGAGAGCATAATATAAAGCCTTATTAAAACGTTGATCACTTATTACTTTTTTGTATACATTGTCGTTGAATTTATCAAATGGTTCGGTTGCTGTTTTTAATGCTTGTTTTACAGGCCCACTTTTCCGTTTCCCTACAGTCATTGAACGACCTGATAACTGAAAATATAGAGGAGTTACAGCTAATCTATCTTTAGCGTGTTGTTTACTAATCCAAGATTCAGGAACTTTATAATCATTGATAAATTCTTCTTTTGATATATTTAACCCTGCTTCTTTAGAATAAGCTGCTATACAACCAACCAAAGCATTCGTAGGTAAATACATAATTTTAGTTGTCAGTATACCATTTAATGCAAGATTAAGACGATCAGAAGACCAATCAGCCCTTCTTTGAGTATGTCCACTTATATATGTATAAAGTGCTTTAAACTCAGCATTCCACATTTCATCTATAAAATCGTAAGACTGTTTAGCAAATTGAGCAACAGTATTTTCTGCTTCTGGGTAACAAAATATAAACCAAACTTCTGTAGGTCGAGGAACACTTCTAACTATCTTACTAAGATAATCGGTTTTTCGTTCCCAGATACTTATTACATCATTTAAATAATCTCTGATTAAATGTTTTTCCTTGGGTTTGTTTTCGTATTTATTTTTCAAATCCTCAAAGTCATTATCATTTAATTGAAAATCATAGCAAGTTTTACCATTATTAAAAATTTGAATAGTTCTTTTTGCAATATTTGGGTATTCTTGAATTAGTGGACCAGTAAAATCTATAAATGGAATTGTTCTATGAAACATTGTGCTAGAAAAACTTTTTGCAAAACCTTGCATAGTTTGTAAATCATTCTTTTCTGTTACAGGCCAAATAATAATAATTGGATATTGACGCAGCAATCCGTTTAAATCTCTAAAGAAACCTTTTACTTAATTACCATCTTCATCATCTAAACTTTCTAAATAATCAATAACAATACACAGTTTATTCGTATCATTATCTTTATTTTCCATAAAGAAATTATTTGAGATGCTATCTATGCGCTTAAATAATTTTGTTAATTTGGCAATAGATTCATTATCATCAATTATTAATTTACGTGCATCTATAGATTCGATTTTTTGAATTGGTATATGCTTTCTAAATTCCAATGAACTTATAAAAGTTGATTTACCCACACCAGAAGTTCCATACAAGAATAAAAGATATCCAGATAAATCTATATCACTGACAACTTGTATAATTTTTTCTTCAAACTCTGTAACGGGAACAATCAATTCTGCCATTCTGGCCATGTTTGTACCAATTAATTTAACTATATCTTCAAATTTTATAGGTATAACTAATTTTTTAGTTTCTTCAGCATCTTGACTTCTATTTAATACATTTTGCAATTTGGGATTCTCTATGCAATTGCTATTTAAGTCTATTATGTTAGATTTCAATAAATTATTGTTTTTATTAAAATCTAAATTTTGTTTATTATTGGATGATATTTCGTCATTATTGCTTTGACTATCATTAGATTGTCTAATGCTATCTGATATACTATTGATAATCCTGAACCTGGTACAGGAGTCGCCCGCAGTTTACGAGAACATAGTCAGTAACCCAGCCCTAAAGGGACTGGGCTTGCAAGAGTAATCAAGCAAGCCGTACTGACCAGACCACCCTGAGCGTTGTCGAAGGGTAGCCGTTATTTGAGTCACGACACCTCGGAATGCGTTCGCGCCAGCGTGCCGTCAGGCATAGCTAGTTCCCCGCTCTGTCGCTTGTGATTAAACAGTTCTAAGGTCACTGGAACAGTGTTGCAAGCCTAACAAGCTCTTATAACAGGTCGTTCGCGCCAGCGTGCCGGAGGCATCTAGCTAACATTACCCCAGAAATGGGAGTTGGTTTCCAGGTTCCAATCAAAAATCTGGTTTTAATTTTAATATCCACAGCGGTTAAAACCGCTCGTGCGGTCACTGAGCTTGTCGAAGTGTCGTTTCCCTCTCAGGTCTAAAGACGCTGAGTTTCCCACTTACCGGGTATTCTTATGAATTAGCAGCGCAAATTATTGGTTTAGCTTACGATGTCATGGAACTTATAACGCATCCGGCTCAAGCAAGTCATAAACTACGGATTGTTCCAGAATGTATTTGCTAATGATAGTACAAATATACAAGTATTAGGTTGCCGTAATTGTCACCACCACCCTGAGCCTTTGACTTTTTATGATGAAGATGTAACTGCGTCAGTTTAGAAATCAGGATTTTCAGGATAGAGACACGGATAGAATTATTATTTTTGACTAAATTAAATCGGTAATAGAAAATTGTCGCTGTTTCTCCAAGTCGTGTAAATGGATTTTTTCTATATATATGGCTTCAGCATAATATTTATCTTTTTCTGGTTCGGTTTGAGGGTCTATTTTTTCCCATTGTTCCATAAAATAACGATAGCGTTTTTCTCTGAATACTCTTTCCATACAAGCTAGTGCTGCTTGGATAACGTGAGGAGTTCGCAATATTTCTGTTTTATTTTTTTCATTGAGATGAAATATATGGGAAACTATGTCTAATTCTTCCCCTAATTCTAAATATCTATTTTGCACACTAGAAATTAAATCAACTTCATCAACTATGAATTCTGCCATTTGTTGCCACAAAAAGCGATGATGAGAAAGACTAAATTCTAAATTGCGGGTTTCTAAATCTTCAATAATTATTTGCCGCTGCTGGGAAGAATGAAGATAAATAATTAATAATAATGCCTCGGCTCGTTCTAGTAAACTCCGTTCAGTTGTTACTAAAGATAGCTTTGGGGTTTTAGTAGGTGGTCTGCTTGTGCGCGGAATTGAGGGTTTTATACTACCGGGTTTAATTTGAGTTAAGAGATTTTCAACTCTTAAAGGAATCAGTCTAGTATCTCCTAAACTCAGGATTTCTGCACAGTAGGAAACATAATAATTAAGTGTATCACTATTAACTATATTCTGCAATAGTTTAACTATTTGTTGGGTGACTTGTTGAAAGTCGGTGGCTTGTTTTAAATCTCGATTTTTAATAATATTTTGAATTTGCCAATCTAGCCAAAGTGGCGCATTTGTTAATAGTTGTTGATAATCTGCTGGGGTATGACTATGTAGATATTCGTCAGCATCTTTACCATTAGGTAAATTGAGAATTTTTAATTGGACTTCCCCTGTATAAGCCAAATTAGCAATTTCACCAATTGCCCTTTCTGTGGCGGTTGTTCCGGCTTTATCAGCATCGAAATTCAGGATTAATTGTTTGGATTCTGTGTAACGTAATAAGAGCCGCACTTGTTCTAAACTTAAGGCTGTACCAAGGGAAGCAACGGCGTTATTAATTCCGGCTGCATGGAGAGCGATCGCATCAAAATACCCTTCGACAACCACAGCTTGATCTACTTTAGAAATACCGTCTTTTGCTTCATCTAAAGCAAATAGGGTTTTCCCCTTACTAAATAATTCTGTTTCTGGAGAATTGAGATATTTCGGTTGTTCTTCTGTTAAAGTTCTGCCACCAAAAGCAATAACTCTGCCTTGAATATCACGAATGGGAATCATTAGGCGATCGCGGAATACATCATAATATCCGCCCCCTTCTTTCCGGGGTTTAATTAATCCCGCTTGTTCTACCAATTGCACCGGATAATGTTTACTTTCCACCAAATAACGGTAAAGAGTTTCCCAACCCGCAGGAGCATAACCTAAACCAAATTGTTGAATTGTTCCTTGTTGAAATTGACGAGTTTTTTCTAAATACTCTAATGCTTTTTGTCCTTGAGATTGTCTTAAAGTGTGTTGATAAAATTGAGCAGCGGAGGCGAGAACAGTATATAATTGATCACGTAAAGATATCTGCCGTTGTAATTCTTGTCTTTGTTCAGGTTCTAAAGTTTTAACCGGGACTTGATAACGCTTTGCTAAATCTAGTACCACATCTGCAAATTGGCGTTTTCCCAAATCCATGACAAACTTAATGGCATTACCCGCAGCTTGACAGCCAAAGCAATAATACATTTGCTTATTGGGACTAACTGTAAAACTAGGACTTTTCTCATCATGAAAAGGGCATAACCCGACAAAATCTTTACCCCGTTTCCGCAAGACTACATACTCCGAGACTACATCAACAATATCAGCCCGGAGTTTAACTTCTTCAATAGTGTCTGGATGTAAACGAGGAATTTGCATGAGAGGTAAACAGTGAGAAGTGATATCTATTATAGATGAATCACATCAAATAGACAGATACCGGACTTCTTAAAGAAGTCCGGTATCTTAGTATTACTATTTCATCTCCAGAAGTATCCTATAACCCTTGTAGAGACGTTCCATGGAACGTCTCTACATTGATTTCTGGAAATGTCTATATTACATATCAGATGCACCAGTAGCAATCAAACGTCTGAATAAGGCTGCTGACCAACCAGTTTCTTTAAGTACCGCAGCAGAAGAAACTTCTACATAAGCTTGTTCAATAAAAGCTAAATCAATCATACAAACTTTAGCCAAGGCATCTTTTAATTCATCTGATTTACCATCAGCTTTGAGTTTTTTACCGACTTTATCAACCACAACTGCCATTGCTGGAACTACGTGCTGAGGACCAATACCAATTTTCACATGAACCAAGCCAATGTGCCAACGACATTTTGCATATTCATCACCCCAATTATCCATACCTGTGAACATCTGATTAAACCAGTCAATAAAGGTGGCGTGTAACCGATGAACTCGTCCCTCAGTGGCATTTAAAATACCATTCATTTCTTCATCACGTCCCAGGTAAGCATAAAAATGATTTGCCATTTCTTCAGCAACTGCTGTTCCCCAATCTGTATTTGCTTGCATTACCTTTTTATCTTCAGCTGTCAGACCAATCCGAGTTTCCATGGTGGTCAAAAAAGCGCGAGGTTCAATAGCCATAATGAATCCTTAAAAATAGTTAGGTGTGGATTTAATTAACTTTTGTTGATACTCTATAAAAGATAGAGTATCAGTATTTCTCAAAATTTGGTATTCCTACAAAGGAGTGAATTCAAACACATCATGAGTACCACCTCTGAGAACTGAGTCAGTATGTGTTCCTCTCAACCGTTTACCAATTAGTTGTTCAACAGCACCCCAAACTGCACCCATAGTAAAAGTGCATTTACGGAGTGAACCTGCTACTTCACCAGCAGAACATAAGGTTTCAGTTGTATAGACTCTAATAAGTTCGCCGTCAGCAACAATTTTTTCAACGATACATAAACAAGTACCTTCTTTACCTAAAGCTTGTTTTAATTTATCTGCTGCATCATCTAATGAAAGTGTAGATCCTACTAAACCTAAATCTTCAGCTAACTTTTTACCCCTAGTACGACCGGCTGTAGTTAGGGCAATAGCTGTAGCTTTTTCCCCAAGAGCTTCTTCCATACCTGTAATAGCAGATTTAAAACAGACAATACTATTAAAATCGCCTAGTTCTTTGCGTAATGACATAATTCAAATTCTCAGTTAAAGGATTCTCTTCATTGATAGTCGTATCTGGATTTAATTAATGTCTGTTTTTACTCTGTAAAAGATAGAGTATAGAAATTTCTCAAAATTAAGCTAGTGGCAGTAACAGGATTAATTAAGCAGTTTTACTCCGCAGAAAACCGACTAAATTTTTGAGAAATGATTGACTAACTGCTGGCTTTTGAGTAGGCTCTGGAACTGGTTCAACTATGGGTATTTCGTAAGTAGAAACTTCCTCGGTCATGGAGACAGAAGTAGCCGCAACCATAAAATGTTCTTCTGCTAAACCAATCACAATGAGACGGAAAGCTATTTGCAATACTGTATCTACGGCGAGATTAAGTTGATCGGCGATTTTGGCTAGGGCAACTTCACCATTGGCAAATTCCCATACTTGCCATTCTTGAGCATTTAGCTGTAATTTGGGCTGTTTTGAACTTAGACCTGATAAGCCAGAGGTGGGATCTGGTAGTTTTTCAGCTAAGGCATTCCAGTCTCGTAATGCTCGCAATCCGATTAATATAACTTCGGTTGCGGACATACTCAAACCTGTCATTTCTCCCAATGGTAAAGCTGTAATTGGTTCAAATTTGAACTGACCATCTTTAATTTGAAATAAGGCACAGACTGGACGGAGAACCTGAGAGTTAAACAATAGTTTCAGTTGTTCTGCTTGGATTAAACCTTGAGATTTTAGGCACAGTCCCAAAGGTGAATTAATAAAACAGGCAGAAATGTGAGTCACCCTAGAGATTACCCGCTCACTCACCCATCCTCGTTGAGCAATTAACAATGTTAAACCTTGTTGATCTAAACGATCAGATGCAGCTACAACTCGTCCTTGATGCAGCCAAATATAATAAATTTGCTTGGCGTTAGTTTGATTTTTGTCAGATGACAATTCAATATGAAGTATACCTGTCTTTTTGCCTTGATCTAAAAATTGCAGCAGTTCTGGCAAAGAAAAATCTGCAAAGTTACCATTAATGGACATAATCAGCCTCCTTGATGAAGAAGAGATTTATTAAAACCCAGAACTCAAAATCCCAATTTGTACTTTCAAAAAAGCTCTTAACTCTCAACTGCACAACTTTCCATTAAGTGCTGTACTAAGTGAATTACTGCTTCTGCTACTGAGTCTCTTTCGTTAGGATTCACCTTAACTAAAGGAGGCCGATTCTGCTCATCTACATAACCAATTGCTAAGTATATATCTTCCTCTGCCCAAGCTCCGGGACGATCTGTATGGCTGATACCGATGATCATCGGTACACTAACTCTCGCTTGCATGAAGTTGATAATATTCCGTGCTTGACGAAATTCTCTTGGTCTATGGGCTGCGATGAGTACGATATAAGCGTGTGCTTTATTAATCAAAATATCCCACATAAAGTCAAAGCGAGTTTGACCAGGTGTTCCGTAAAGGTGCAATGCCATATCTGGACCAAATTGCAATCTGCCGAAGTCAAAGGCTACAGTGGTTCTTTTCTTCAGCAATGCTGTTTCATCAGTTGCACGGGTATCTGTATCTACAACTTCAATTTCACTAACGGAACGAATAAAGGTAGATTTACCAGCCCCTACAGTTCCTGTGACAACCAAGCGCATAATTTCCATCTTTATCACCCTTCGATACAAAAATGTTTACAGTTGCTCACATTTTTATTTTCTTCTTGTTTAATTCTGGCAAGGTTGGCACTATCCCGTACTCAGGCTGACACGACCAATCTAGCTACTTACTGCAAAAATAAACACATCCAATTAAGTAAAAAGTTCCCTAGAATCAGCAGTATTTATCTATTGGGGAACTCTGAATAAGTTACCTCCGAGGTGATGTGATTTACATGAGGATCAGCTTTAATTCTGCCAGAACTCGTTTGATTTCTAGCATTAGTAATCCTTGTTTAGCACTTTCACTGGCTAAAACTAGCAGCACGGCATCTTGACCACAACTAGTTAAGATACCAAAGCCTTTATTGCCTTCTACAAAGATTCGGTCAATAGTTCCTCTGGCTAATTCCATACCAATTCTTTCGCCTAAGGATAACATAGATGCGGACATGGCTGATACCCTTTCTTCATCCATTCCACCTGGCAAGCTGGCTGCTAAAGGGAGTCCATCGGGAGTAACAAGTGCTGCTCCCTGTACATCAGTAGTAGCACTAACAAAGTTTTGTAAAACCATGCTGAGTTTTTCTGAGTTGATAGCCATGATGATTATTCTCCGTTGTTTTAAATGGGAAAGTGGGTAGGAAAATCAAGTAAGTACGGAATTAAACAAACTGTTTTCACTTGTAGTAGTACAGTATCATTTATTTTAAAGAAACAATAATGGGACTGTGTAAATAGAGGCCTCTTTTTTAGTATCCTTGCGATTTAAATTATGCACCAGTCAAAACTAAGATGATACCGAAAAAATACGGAATTTAGTTTTTCTTATTATTAATATAAGTTAAGATTATTGCTTTGTTTGTCATCTTAAGCTGTGTAACTTATATGACACAAGCTTTTGAGGTGATTTAATCGGTGTCAATTTTGGGTATTTTGTTTTAGTTTTTGTTGAGAGTGTCAACTATAGGAAGTTTTAAGTATTGTGTATTAATTTTTGTCAATATTATCATTATCAAGTATGTCTAAGTAGGTGAACACAATAAAACCAAACTGTGTAAAGAAATGTAAAATCGCCCAAACCCTCTTCACTCTTGCCTCTTGCCTCTTGCCTTTTGCCTTGCCATAACGACAATTTTCAACACCAACCTACTTATGTAAATGTGGTGCAGACAAAAGGTTGTAATCTGAATAATGACTACATCAAAGAAACTACGTGCTATTTATTTCAAATATCTTGTTCTAAGTATGTCAAAAAACTATTGGCTAGGATAGCAGCTTGTGTGCGATCGCGTAAATTCAGCCGATTCAACATATTGGTGACATGATTTTTGACTGTACCTTCGGAAATATACAGTTTTTTGGCAATTTCTCGATTATTATCACCAATGGCAATTAACCGCAAAACTTCTTTTTCTCTGGGGGTAAGTTCCGTGAGGTTCGGTGGTACAGCTAATACAGCTTGGGGTAAGGTAGCCGGAAATTGAGTGACTAGTTTTTTGACTATTCCTGGTCCTAATTGGGAATATCCTTTGTCAACTGCACGAATGGCAACTGCTAACTCTTCTGAGGGTGTATCTTTGAGTAAATAACCCATTGCGCCATTTTGTAATCCGGCTTTCACATATTCATCATCATCAAAAGTTGTTAATATGAGAATTTTGCATTGAGGAAAATGCTGATTAATTTCTTTGGTAGCAGCAACTCCATCCATGATAGGCATTCTGATATCCATTAAAATTACGTTAGGTTGTAATTTTTCAACTAGATTAATTGCGGTTTGACCATTTTCTGCTTCGCCCACAATTTCTATATCTACTTCTAATTCTAATAAGGCTCTTAGACCTTGACGAATTAAACTTTGATCATCTACAAGTAAGACTGTAATCATTTTTATTGGTAATAGGTAATTGGCTATTCTATTGCTATCTCTGGATATGAATAAGGGATATCAACTATTATTTGACAACCATGATTATGGCTGCTGTTAATCCGAAATTCGCCTCCTAATGCTAAAGTGCGATCGCGCATACTTTGTAAACCAAATCCAGTAGTATTTTGCCCCACTTCAAAACCTTTGCCATTATCCTGAATTATTAACTTCAACCCTGCTAAAGTTGTTATTAATTCTAATTGAACTTCTGTAGCTTGGGCATATTTAGAAATATTCGTTAATGATTCTTGAATGATTCGATAAATAGGAGTGCTGATTTCCATAGACAGTGGAGAGATAATAGAAATTTGACAACTAGGTAAAATGCCATTATAACGCTGAAAATCCGCTGCAAGAACCTTAATTGCCTCCTCTAAGGTTTGTCCCTGTAAAGGATGGTATCTCATAGTAGAAACCGATTGCCGGACATCTTGTAAGGCTTTTGAACCAAGTTCTTTTGCAGTGGCTAAAAACGTCATCGCTCTAGGTATATCATGTTTTGATAATTTTAAAGCAGTTTCTAATTGCAGATTTAAAGCCGTTAGAGAATGCCCTAAAGAATCATGAATTTCTCTAGCAATGCGATTGCGTTCTTCCAAAGTTGCCTGACTTTCAATTTTCAAGGCATATTGACGAAGTTTTTCGTTGGCAGCTTGTAGTTTATCTCTACCTTGCCGTTCAGCTAAAACAGTATTCATTAGTAGTAACACAAATACTAAACTTAAACCAAATAGAACAGCCAAACTGAAACTAAAAAATCTAAATCTCTCCTGCGCTATTGGTGAAAATCTTCCATGAGGTATCCGTTGTCTCAGAGTAAATAGAAATAAAATAAATGAAGATAAAGTAACTGTTAATCGTCCGGGAAGTTGAAAAATTAAACAACTACGAGTTACCAAAATTAAATAGAGAAAGGGAAAAAGTCTGGCACTTCTACCACCGAAAAAACCAGTAATTAAAATTAAGATAACTTCTAATGCTGTATAAATAATTTTATTGGTTTTATTGAAAGTAGGCAATCTTAACCCCATTAAACCAAAAATTGTTAAACTACAAATTGTCAATTCTGGATACATTGCCGAAAAGCGCGGTGAGGGAGATGGCATTAATGCCATTAACGCTGAAAATCCCAATAATAGCCATTCTAAATACAAAAGAAATCGAAAAGGATGATTATTAAACTGAATAGGACGATTCATAATTGATTGATAGTTGATATAGTTACAAGGCTGAAATCCTCAACCTGACTTACAGCAAATTGTCATCAAACCCGGAACAAGAACCCCACCCCCAACCCCCTCCCCGCAAGCGATGAGGGGGCTAAGATGTACCTTATATGATTGGAAATCGCTGTAAAATATTTGTATCACGATTAAATTAAAATGGAACAAGCATAAGATATCTGAATGCTAATGTCATGACTAAAGTAATGGGTGTAGACGTGACTTTTGCCTCATGTGGTTACTGGGTGTTAGTCTCTATGATAGGAACATAGAAAACCGACATAACCAAACATAACCAAAAGGTAATTATGAAACTGAAGACATTATCACTAATTGCTGGTACTCTGGCTTTGACTTTAATCGCAACTCCCTTTGCAGTTCAAGCAGAACAAAATTCATCTTCACCCCAAGCTGGTCAGGAATGGCAAAAAGAAAGTCCAGCTAAAAAGTTGAATTTGACCCCTGAACAAAAAGCTAAAATAAAAGAAATTCGTAGCAATACCCGCACTCAAATTGAAGCTGTTTTGACACCCGAACAAAAGACTAAATTACAAGCTGCAATGGCAGAACATAAAGCACAACGTCAAGCGCAACGTCAACAAGGACAAGAGCAACGCAGAGAAGGACGTGGAAAAAGAGGAGATATTTTTGCTTCATTAGGCTTATCCACTGAACAAAAAGCTAAAATGAAAGAAATTAGAGAGTCATCAAAACAACAAATGGACGCGGTATTAACTCCTGAACAGAAAGCACAAATTAAGCAAATGCGGGAAAATATGCGTTCTCGTCGTCAACAAAATAAACCTCAATAATTTTCAACTATTCAAATAAGATTAAGTAGGTTAGCATTGAAAATCGTCGTTATGGCAAGGCAATAGGCACTCATGCAAGAGGCAAGAGTGAAGAGGGTTTGGGCGATTTTACTTTTCTTTACACAGATTGGTTTTATTGTGTTCACCTACTTAATAGATCAGGGGTGGGTATAAAAGCTCATCCCATTTTTGTGCAGATATTTTTCCAATAAATTAAGAATTATGGCACATTATGCTAGAATCAGGAATACACTTTAATCAAGTAATTAAGATGACACAATCTACACCCCAAAGATTTGTCCGCAGTGGTCGAGTATTTCCCGAAATTCAGTAGATCCAAGAAATAAAGGCTCAGGAAAAAGCTAGAATACAGTCATTTTATGAGCGTTGTTAGGGAATTTTTGAGCGATTAAAACCAGAAATATTAGATAAATACTATGGTTGGTATATTGCCATTGAACCGGATAGTGACGATTATTTTATTGATCAAGATAAAGAAGGCAAAAATTTGAAATAACTTCTATAAATTAAAAAAATCATGTATATACGAAAAGTTGAAATTAAAAATTTGTGGGGAAATAATTATTCATGGACACTCAATCAAGACGTAAATGTTTTGATTGGCAAAAATGGTTCAGGGAAATCAACAATATTACAAATGCTTAATGAAGCAGTACAGCCAATTGAAGACAGTCAACTTAATTTTAGATTATTTGATCCTATTGATGAAATTATTATCGAATTAGAAGATGATATTGTTATCAGAGTTGACAGCGAAAATAGGAGTATCACAGGTAATAAAGAAGGCTTCAACTATACATTAACTACATCATTTATTAATACTTTTGATGTTGTAGAAAAAAGTTTAGATCCATCTCTCACATTACTTGATTACGAATTGGATAAGTTAAAACTGGAATTTGTGACTTATCAAAGAGATTTATCCAATCAAGTAGAAGCAGCATTTAAAGAAAATGATAGAGAAACAAGACTAAATCAATTAGCTAAAATCGAAGCTATATATGAGCCTAAAAGAATATTTATTGAAATTATAAATGAACTATTTAGCCATACAGAAAAAAAATTTGATGAAAAGGAATTTTACTTTATAAAGTCAGGTATTCAAACCCCCATATTACCCAAAAATCTGTCATCTGGTGAAAAACAAATACTGCTTATTTTATTAAAAACATTATTGCAAGATAGAGAAGAATATATATTATTAATGGATGAGCCAGAAATATCATTACATATTGACTGGCAAAGAAGTTTAATTAAACATATCAGAAAAATAAATCCCCATTGCCAAATTATTATCACAACCCATTCACCCACGATTTTTTATCAAGGCTGGATTGAAAAAACAACTAGAATTGAAGAAATTAAATCTGTTGTTGACTTAGCAACAGAAACTCCTACAATTATAGAAAAAACCATACAATCACAAGGGCGCGTACAAAAAATAAAAAATGATTTTAATAGTTTTTCAGGCAGTAGATTTACTAAACTTTATCAATTTAATCGCCAAATTAAAGCGTATACTTCATTTACAAAAGATGAATGTCTGGAATTGTTGGATTTTCTCCAAGAAAATCAGATTGACCCTGATGTAATCACTTTTACTACTCTTATTTCTAAGCTGAATAATTATCCCGATGCAAAATACATTTTTGATTTAATAGAAGCAGAAACTTATACAAAAGTATCTCATGTCAAGCCTAATGACATTACACTTAACACTTTGATAAAAAAAGTTAATAAAGTGGAAGAAGGTCTGGAACTTATTCAAAATATAAGTAATAACGAAAAACTGCAATTATATCCTGATATTATAACTTTCAGCACTTTACTGGGGAAAGCTAAAAATACGGATGAAATTAATTTGCTGGAAGAAATGCGAGAGTATTATAAAATAAAACCAAATTATAGATACTTAAATAAATTAAAATTCAAAAAGTAATATGATGAGAAATCAAGATTATCAAATGTTGGCTGACAGAATGGTAGAAGATGCCTTTATGAAAGGTTGTGATATTTCTGTGTTAGTTGAAGATATTTATGATCAAAGATTTTGGGAATGTATTATTGAAAATGTCAGACCAGATTTAAAAGATAAAATTGATTTTCCAAATCCTACTGCCGAGGGAACTCGCGGAAAAAGTATTTTGAAAAAGTTTAAAAATTGCGTCAGTAAAAAAATTATTATTTGCGTTGATAGTGATTGCGAATACTTATATGATCCTAACATTTGGTATATTGCTGAATATATTTACCACACAGTTGTTTATAGTAAAGAAAATTTCCAATGTCATTATTTATCATTACATCAAATATCAAAGGATTTAACCACTAAACGTTATGATTTTAAAAGTTTGTTGGAAAATATTTCCCAGAGGGTTTCTCCAATATTGTATTTTTGGTTCTATTACAGAGAAAATAATGTCAGAGATTTTGATAATCTTATAAACAGTGAAACATTTAAAAAGATTTTAAGTTTTGAAGGTACACAATTCGATAATTTTGGAGATGATAACATCTTATGTCAGAATATTGAAGATAGAGTGAATAATATATTACAAGATATTAAAAATTCAATGGGTGAAGGTTGGTATGACGCAACTTTTGAACATGATATTCCTGAAATAAGACAACGATTAAGAGAACAATATTCAATAAAGGAAGAAGAGATTTTATTATTTTGCAATGGACATGGTGTGTTTGAGCAATTTGTTCAACCCTTTATGGAAAAAATTATTGAAATCTTGAAGAATCAAAGAATAGAGGAAGAAAAGCGGACTCTAAGTGCAGCCCCAGAAAAAGTTATTAATGAAACAATCAGTCGCATTGAAAATATGGCAAAAAAAGATATTGAAACTAAATTAAGTGACAGTTTTAAATATATTATTTATCATAATGTTGATCAGAATATGGAAAAAATTAAAGAAAAATTAGCTAAAGAATTGATATGATTTAAATAAGCCGGAAATGCAGGGCGATTCCTAAGTATAAAGGCGTAAAAAATTTTCCTCTGTGGAAATCAAAGAATTAGCCTGACGGATATATGGCTTATTTTTACCCTACAACAAGCAAAAAGTTTGATCAACCTGATGGAAAAAGCAGATGCGGCTAAGAGTCGTAATCTTTTAGAATTAGTAGAAAGAATGCTGGTTTACAAATTCTCATCCTATAGCCGTCAGGACTTAGAAGCAATGTTTGGATTAACAGAATGGCAGCAAACTCGGTTTTATCAAGAAGTAAAAGAAGAGACTGAGTTAGAAACTAAGTTAAAAACGATTCCTAGACTGTTAAATGAGGGGCTAACTGTAGAACAAATTGCTCGGATATTTGAGTTAGGGACTTCCAATTAAAAAAATACCCAAAAATTTCTTGTGGTGCGGGCATCTTGCCTGCTAATCATCAAGGACAGGCAGGATGCCCATCCCACAAAATTGGGTAATTTATTTTTTGGTGTTCCCTTAGATATCGAAGTGGTAAAACAAGCAATTAAACAGCAAAGTAGTAAATAGACATTTGATGAATAAATGTAGGGGCGATTAACCTGTTCCTGGATCTAAATAGCGGGCAAGACTTGTACTGAGCTTGTCGATAGCGTAGCGTGGCGTTAGCCATAGTATGCCCGCAACGCAAAAGTATTTCTCCAGATTAATAACTAGATAAATATTTTTTGCTAGATTGTGCAATTTGTTGTTTGCATATCCTTAGCGCAAAACTTTAACTTTTGAAAAAACTCCATTTTCGTCTTCATCAAATTGTTTATGAACTTCATCCCAAGCCATTTGTTCAGATGTAAGTTCGTCCATATTTTCATTCAGGGCGGTGTTATAACGTTGCATGAAGATCCGCTGGGCTTCTGGGGAAAGATGGGTGCGAACTTCAGGCGATAAATCATCTGGATTGTTACAGATTCCCGGACAAGGATGGGGTAGTGTTTTTTCAATGGTGTTAATTTCTTCACCACCAGCACTTTCGAGAATTAATTGAAATTCGCCACTGCGATCGCTCGGTACTTCTACCATCACTAAAAATTCACCAGCTTCTAAGCGGGTTTGATAGAGTGTAGCCTTGTCTTCTGGCATTCCTAAAGCAGTCAGAACTGATACTAAACCTGCACCAGCACTACCAGCGATCGCTCCACTTGCAGCCCCTAATAATATCGCCCCAATTGGACCTGCTGCTACAATTGGCCCAACAAAGGGAACAAACAATACACCTACACCTGTAAGCAAACTCAGGAACGAACCAAACAAAGAACCAAAAATTGCTCCTGTTCTCAAACCTCCGAGAATCACATCTCGCTTTGTAATAAAACCAGAAATTCGCGTTTCTGACTGAAAATTTCGCCCCATTACCGAAATATTATCCTTGGGGACATTTCTATCTAGTAACCGCCGAATTACATTATCAATTTGTTTCTCTTCTTTAAATACAGCGGAGATGGTACGTTCTGCTTGATATGCTTCTGGCACTTCTTTACTCCTAATATTTTGTGTTGACAAATATCAATTACACACCCACCGGAACTTTAGTTGCTGCTGGTTGTTTTTTTCCATCCGCTTCTACTGCTTCTCCTTCAATAAATGAACGCAACATCCAAGCCATTTCTTCATGTTTTTCCATCAAATCAGTTAAAAAGTCAGCAGAACCTTGATCATGAAATTCTTCACTACACTGATCTATATGATTTCTGAAATTGCGAATAATCTGCTCATGATCTTCCACCAATTGAGTCACCATCTTGGTTGCTGTAGGAATTTTATCGCTATGTTCTTTGAGGGTCGCAATACTTAAAAATCCTGCCATTGTACCAGTTGGATAACAGCCCAAAGTCCGAATTCTTTCAGCTATTTTATCAATATTTATTGTCAGTTCTTGATAGTGTTCTTCCCAAAGTTTATGCAAGGTGCGAAACTGCGGACCGACAACATCCCAATGATACTTTTTCGTTTTTACTAGCAGTACATTGGCATCTGCTAAATCAAGATTTAGCAAATTCATCACACCTTGACGCTGCTTTTCTGTCAAACCAATGTTTATCTTATGTATGGTCATTATTATTAATTCCGATTAGCACGTAAACACCTTATATGTTCTCAAAATACAGACATGATCTACATCAATCAAAGGTAAGATTAATGTTCAGTTACTTTTATATATTTAGGAATATGCTGATTATTTTTCTTTTGTAATCAAGCCAAAGCTGAAAATCATCCATATTCCTAAATTTTTGAAGAAAATGAGGAGATCGTGCTTATTCTTGATAAATCATATTTACTTCTTGTTACCTATAATTTTTTCCAAAAAGCCTTCTGGCAATTGGCTTTTATTTATAATTAGTTAATTTATAAAAATCACTCTGAGGAGAGAATAGCAAGAATAAGGGTACGCGGATGAGCGTAGATAAACGCGGATAAAGATGCGTTAATCAATGGATTTATGTAGGATATCAACTGGCTTTGAAAAATAGCAAATAGTTCTTCCTTATCAAATCTACGATAACAACTTTTTAACCGGATGTTAAGCCTCTTCACTTATAAAGTTACAAAAATTTTAATTTTCTGGAATAACACGTTGAGAAGGTTGCACCGCACTATTGCTATGGATATTACTAATGATTTCGTTTGCACTTCTAGCATCCATATTAAGTTGTGCCTTCTCTAATTCAAGTTTGTCATACAAAAATTTATGTCTTAAATCAAACTCAGTGAATATCTCACTCCACTTTTTAACATAAATTTTATAATTATCAACAACCTGTACTAGAGATTTTTCACCATGAGACTTAGCACTTTGTATTTCTCTTTCAATATATTTAGATTTGTCAAAATCATTACCAATTAAATAAAATTCCCAAGTCACGTTAGAAGCATTAAATTCATCTTGTTCCAAAATTACTCCCATATATTTTTTAACCTGCTCTAATTCTTTTGAACCAAGCTTCTTTTGAGGATGTTTTAGCTCTACAACTACATTATTGATAGAAGAATTATTTAAAAGCTGCCGTACCATAAATATATCCATTTCTTTATTCTTGTCAGGATGATCAATAGAAACAATAGGCTTTTCTCCTCTTAATAGATAAGTATACCTACGTAATGCTTCTTCAAACTTTGGTTCAGCAGCAGTTACAAGATGATATTGCTCACCAAAAATCCAGTAATGATTTTCTACAAATTTTTGAATATGATCTCGTTCGTTAGCTTCTAAATCTTGATTGAAAACTAAATTTCTCAACTGATCAATAGCTCTGTATCTATCTTCTATTAATCTTACAGTTTTAATAATATTTGTAAGTTTGGTAACTTTTAAAGATTCAGATAAATGTTCTAAATCAGAAGAAGTTAACTTGATAATTTCTCCTAATACATCAATTAATTTAGTTCTTTCATCTGAATCAAGAATTAAATTCAAAAAATGAACAAATACTTTCTTTTGTTCAATATTGAGAGAACTAAAAATTTTTGGCTCTACCTGATATAATTCTTTGATAAAATCTTCAAGTTCAGCTTTTCTGTATTGATCCCAAGTATTATTACTAAATCTTGGGAAAGCATTATTTCTTCTAAATTCATCTATTATTACATCCGATTTTGTCTTCAGAAAAATTTTTCTTCTATTTTGAAGCTGTTGATTAATAAAATGAATCAAAGAATTATAAATTTGCTTATTCTGTATATTTCTCCATCCAAAATGTTCTTGATCAAAGAACTCACTTTTAACAAAAACACTATGAGAAAAATGATCACCTTTATTATTAAGAGTAGTTGTATTTTTATCTATTTCTTCACCTTTGGAATTAATACAGTAATATCTGGAATATTCATTCTTTAGAGATTGAGACCAGCGAATAAATTTCAAATTAAATAAATATTGACCAATTTTATGTTCTAATTCAGTGAAATCGCTAATGAAATTAGATTTATAATCTAAATCCATATCATTTATTTTAATTGAAAAGTTTTTCATTGAATTTAGTTCAAGAAACCAGCTAAATTCTCTATATAGATAGATATTAAGATCATCATTAAAATCATTAGATGTAATTGTATGAATATCATCAAAAAAAACTGTTGTTCCTGTTTTTTTATCAGTTTCTACCTCTTCTGAGATATCATAGTTATCCAATTGTTTATGATTTATATTTATGCTATAACTATATCTTTTTCCTTCTTTTTCATAAATAGTATCCCATTGTGCTGAGGAAGAAAAAGTAAAAAAAGTTAATCTGCCTATACCATTGTTACCGTGAATATGTGATAGATTCTTGGCAGTACCAAAATTAATTTGTTTATTCGATTCATAAAAGAGTGAAAATCTATTTGGATCAGCAATACCACATCCATTATCTATAATTTTTAGTTCTGATATTCTTCCCAAGTCATCAGATTGCATTATTATATTAATTTCAGTAGCCTCCGCATCAAAACCGTTCCATATATATTCTGCAATGGATGATAAATAATCATGGTTTTTAAGTGCTTGGTTGATACCTAATGAAGTAATTTGAATATTTTTCATATTTTTATATTGGATGATTTGTGATGTTATATCATGTATCAAGTTTTAAAATGATTGGAACCATCCACAATATATCATAATAAATGGGAGATTAATCGTTCATAAGTTAGTAGGTTGCGTCAAACTTAATAAATTATTAGCTGCTGACGCACCTTACTAATATGACTTTAAAACCCTAACCTTTCACAGGTGTACCGCAAGGATAAGTAGCCGTTTTTTCCTTACTACCCTCACTCACAGGCTTGTCCTTAGCCGCTAGATAATCTTTCTGCAAAGTATCTAATAAAGCTTCCCGTCCATCATACAACCGCTTTAGGGGACGGGGTGGACATTGATTAAGAGTGTATGCTGTCACCAAAGGTAGAGCAATTGTACTATCGGTATAACAAACAATAGCGCTAGGTAACTCATCTGGGTCAATTTTACCCCAACTCACAGCTTCAGCAGGAGTCGCCCCAGACAAACCACCAGTATCAGGACGGGCATCAGTAAACTGCACAAAGAAGTCATGTCCCCGTTCTTCCAATCCTAAAACCTCGTGAAGTTGCGGTTGTGTTTGTAATAAAAAGTTCTTAGGACTACCACCACCAATAATTACCGCCGCACTTGTCCCCTCGTTTTCTCGCGCCCCATAAACAATCGCTGCTGTTTCATTGACATCAATAGAAGGATCTATTACCAGCTTTGAACCTTCTAAAGCCAAAGCGGCGACATTCATCCCTATGGAACTATCCCCAGGAGAAGAAGTATAAATAGGTACGCCACACTCATAAGCTGTCGCCAATAAACAGGAATTTTTCACACCCAATTGCTTTTCTATTTCCCAGACGCACTTACCCAGTAAATGATGAAATTCCGCAGTTCCCATACGTTTTTGGAAGGGTTCAGCTTGGAGAACTTTGCGAATAAAAGCGTCCGTTTCTAGCAGTACATCGTAACCAAAAACAATGTCATAAATTCTAATTGTCCCCTCTTCTCGTAATTTGACATCATCTAAAAAGGGACTACCGGCAAATAGTTCAAAACCCAAACCATAGTGCATATCATGGTAAAGATTCGCACCTGTGCAAATCATCCAGTCAATAAAACCATTGCGAATTAGGGGCGCAAGGGCGGAAACGCCAAAACCGGCTGGTGTCATCGCCCCAGATAGGCTAACTCCCACAGTCACACCCTCTTGAAACACTTCCTTAGTTAGCAGTTGACAGGCTTCCCGCAACCGGGCTGAGTTGTAAGCGGTAAAATAGGTATCAATCAAGTCAACCACGCTAACATTTTTAGACATGGGAATAGGTGCAATTTTCTTACCTGGCTTTTGTGACATTTTTGGGAAATCCTGAATAGCAAATACACTGGATATAATGTTATCGCATTCAAATGTACGGAAGTTGCTAAAATGTTCTGAAGCGATGTAAATTAGTGGTTTTTACGAGGGGCAAATGAAACAAGATGTAAAAGATATCCTAAAACTGTTCCCTGTTCCCTGCCCTCACAGACAACTTATTCAGCAAGCCCTACTTACACAATTCGTATAACTGGCACTCAAAGCGATCGCACTCACTCTCAAAAATAAGAAATGCGATCGCTCTTTTCGGTTTACAATAAGATTATTTCAGAGGATTAAGTCAGAAACCGATGCCAACCCTCACAGACATTTCCACTTTGATTGTTAGCACACCAGGTACTTGTGGTGGTCGTCCGCGCATTGCAGACACTCGCATTACTATTCAGTATATTGTCAATGAGATTAAATCTGGTATGACTCCAGAAGAAATTATTGAAGATAAGCCTTTTTTGACAATTGCAGGTATTTACACTGCGTTGGCTTATTATTATGCTAATAAGGAGTTACTCGATGCTGAATTTGCCGCATATCAAGAAGAATGTCAGCGACTTGAAGCAGAATATAAAACAGGATATCTCTCGTGAATCGTATTTGCTTCTATTTGGATGAAGACACTATCAAAACCGCACTTATACAAGCATTAAGAAATGCTGATTTGGATGTTGTTACAGTTGCCGATGTTAAGAGATTGGGTTATGCCGATGAAGAACAACTAATATGGGCAACAGAACAAAAGCGAGTAATTTATAGTTTCAATATCGGTGATTTTTGCAGATTACATCGTGATTTTATAGCTGAAGATAAAAGTCATACTGGCATAATTTTGGCTTCACAACAGCAATACTCAGTTGGTCAACAACTCCGAGGATTATTGAAACTGGCTGCTGAGTGTTAACAGTTATTTATCAACAGGGTTTATGAAAAGCGACACACCAGAAGAACTAAATACAGATCCAGCAGATCAAGAAATTTCCCGGTTAATTGATGAGGTGATTTCATCATCCCAAACTGATGAGAAATACCGTCAGAAAATGCAGCGACGGAAAGAAGTCCAAGATCAACGTATAGCTAAAGCCATACCGGAAAAAGGCTTAATTATCGTTAATACTGGTCATGGTAAAGGTAAAACTACAGCAGCTTTGGGAATGGTATTGCGATCGCTCGGACATGGACATAAAGTAGCCATAGTGCAATTCATCAAAGGCGCATGGGAACCAGCAGAAAAACGTGCTTTTAGCCACTGGGAAAACCAACTCGAATTTCATGCAATGGGAGAAGGCTTTACATGGGAAACTCAAGATCGTGATCGTGATCTTGATAAAGCTGCTGCTGCTTGGGAAAAATCCCTAGAATTTATCAACAACCCAGACTTTAAATTAGTTCTCCTCGATGAAATTAATATTGCTCTGAAACTGGGTTATTTACAGGTTGAAGAAGTATTAGCGGGTTTAGCTCAAAAACCAGCAGACAAGCACGTAATTCTCACGGGAAGAGGCGCACCACCGGCATTAATTGAAAAAGCCGATTTAGTCACTGAAATGACATTAGTTAAGCATCCTTTTAAGGATCAAGGGGTGAAAGCTCAAGCAGGAATTGAGTATTAATTCAAATTGGTCATTGGTCATTGGTCATTGGTCATTGGTCATTAACTTATTTCTCCCTGCTTTATAGCATTTCCTAAGGAATATGAATTAAATAAAGTGCAAAAGTAGGGTGTGTTAGCGACAGCGTAACGCACCATTTCAGGTTAAGTCAGAATTGCAGGTTATTAAATTTGCGTTCCTAATCATATCGAGTATATTTATAGCCTCCTCCTCGCTTGCGGGGAGGGGGTTGGGGGTGGGGTTCTTGTACCTCACTAAAAAATGCTATATCCCAAGGACAATTATTTACGTCCACCTACTTATTTAAAACCATCGCTTTCTTGTTGACACATCTGCAAAATTTCCCTATCATTAGAACTTACAGAACTCAACTGATGATAGTCTTGTAAAGTTACTGAATAAGGATAAGTTGTGAACTCATTTTCATTAACTTTAGGGATTGTACTAGCTGTAGCAACCTCTATTGCACCAACTTCACCGGGAGAACTTTTCACCGTCATTGCTAATTCTCCTGACTTAGCCAAAGTTCCTTGAAAACAACTAAATTCAGAGTGAGGAAAATACAAAGCACCAATAATTTTACTTTGTTGTTTTTGAAAGAGAATGTAACCTTGTCCTAATTCATTTGGTGTGGATGATTGTCCATAAAGATAAGTCCCATCTTGTTCGGGAAATTGGATTTGTCCTTTTCTCCCCAATTCTCTCGTATTTGTAGATAATGCTGTGATATTTTCTGTTAACTTATCAGTAGATATCTGATTAGAAATATTCACTGGTGATTTTTGCATAGCTTCCTCTTTAATCACAGCAGGATCAAAGTTAATTTGTCTTTGGTTGATAGGTACTACATAATTAGTAGTTAAGGCTGTTGACGAGAGGAGTTTGTAATGTTGTTGACTAGAATAACTAATACCTAAAATACCAACCGAAACAATTAGTCCAACAATGGGAAATTTAAATTGGCTAGAAGTCATTAATTTGGAAATATGATTAAGCATCGGATTTCTCCTGTAATAAAGCTAACTATTGTTCTTTACTGGATTTTTGCCATAATAACTGAATACTCATTACTGACGATTCCCTCAAAAGTTTTATCTATATATTTAATTTTAAATTCAGCAAAAACTCACCATTTATGTAAATTTGGGGAATAATCTCAGATTATCATTAGTTAATAAATTTATCCATCACTTCATAAAATCCTCCACCGGAGGGATGTAAAATCGAGATTGAAAATTCTCAGCCTGTTTCATTGTTTAATTCTTGTATTGATCTGCCAGTAAATACAACTTCCCATCTACAGATTTCGCAAAATAAATCAGAAATTTGCAGAACCTTTTCTATTTCTTCAAAAAAAATCGCCCCCTGTTTTGAACTCAGGAGGCGCATCACCAAGAGGAATGCTTCAAAATACGCTGTTGCGTGTATACTGTTTTAGCTGGCAACGTATTCTTTGACATTAGCTCGACGGCGACGTAAATGTGCAAGGGCTTGATGCTCTAATTGGCGGACTCGTTCCCGACTGAGGTTCAACCGTTCACCAACTTTCGCCAAGGACATTTCATTTCCATCTTCTAAACCAAAGCGTAAGGCGACAACTTGACGCTGTTGGGGTGTGAGTTCTGCAAGTAAATTATTCAAGTCTTGACGTAGAAACTCTTGAGTAGTGTAATACTCAGGGGAAGGACCGTCATCTTCCAACATTTCTTGTAATTCGGTATCTTGGTTTTCACCGACGCGCACATCTAAAGAGACTGGTTGACGCGCCATATTCAGATATTCACGAATCTGAGCCGGTTCTAACTCCAGTTCTTTGGCGATTTCTGTCGGTGAGGGTGATCTTCCTAGCTTTTGTGCTAACTCCCGTTGAACTTTTTTAATTTTGTTCAATTTTTCGGTAATATGGATTGGTAGGCGAATGGTTCGACCTTGTTGGGCGATCGCTCTGGTAATTGCTTGACGAATCCACCAGTAAGCATAGGTTGAGAACTTATAACCCCGCATAGGATCAAATTTCTCCACACCCCGTTCTAATCCCAAAGTACCTTCCTGGATTAAATCCAGAAATTCCATATTTCGCTTTTGATATTTTTTTGCAATAGCTACAACCAAGCGTAAATTAGCCTCAATCATTTTTTGCTTGGCTCGCTTACCTTGTACCATCAGATGATTTATTTCTGTTTCTGATTGATTAACACGGGCAGCCCATTCTGATAAACTAGGTTCATGATCAATTTCCTTCCTCAAAGCTTCTTTAGCTTCTAGCAGCGCCATCATCTGCTGTACTTGTTTACCGTAGATAATCTCTTGTTCACGGCTTAACAAAGGTACACGACCAATTTCTCGCAGATAGGTTCTGACCATATCAGCGGTAAATTTGGCATTGACATTCTCTGTATGATTTTTAACTGTAGGCATTGGTGCTTTTATCCTCTACTCCTTAAACATAATCAATATTTTTTTAACAAAGGCAATTCGTAAGCTTACAATATACATCACTGGATATGAAAAGCTACCATCAAGCATGATTGATATTGATCCAACTTTATGAAGATGTTGTTAGTCTAAAAATATGTCTCCTTACCCTCTCTATAATTTTGATTTTGGAGTTTTAGCAGAAATACATTGGGTTGGTGGCTAGAATTCTTTTGTTTAAGTTATCTAGTAGTCGTTTTGAAACCGGAGTCAGTATGAGTTTACATTGGTTTTATGTTACGACAAACAGAGTCAATAGTAAAGTTCCCAGATAATAAATACTCTAGTCATCAAGCCAAAAAGTTGATGATTATGGAAACTATTTTTTTTTAACTTCCAAAAACTGTGTTCGCATATCCATAGTGACGCGAAAACCCCTCCAAAGTTGCTTTTGATTAGCCGGATAACCGAACTGAGCTACTTGGATAATGGAGGGATGTTACGAAATTGTTAGTTGTCCGTTGTCCGTTGTCCGTTGTCCGTTGTCCGTTGTCTGTTGTCTGTTGTCTGTTGTCCGTTGTCCGTTGTCTGTTGTCTGTTGTCTGTTGTCTGTTGTCCGTTATTGACTTGAAACTACTAAAAACCTAAATCTGCTTTTGCTAGTTCAGCAGCGGTGAATACTTCCTCATCTGTTTTTTCTTCCCAAGCGATCGCACCAATTTCGGAATAAAAGGTAGAATCATAGGGACGAGTCCGCACGACTACTGGCATAGGAACAGCATGACCCAAAATTAAAGCTTGTTGTTTAGAGTCCAACTTAGCTAAGACTGAGCGTAAACCACCCGCACCAGATACACCTGTAAAAATAGCATCAATATCTTTTTCGTCATTCAGCAAAGCGGTGATTCGAGTCCCAATCTGAGACATGACTTCATTATCTATCCCTGATGGACGTTGATCAACTACCAAAAGCGTGACAAAATATTTTCGTAGTTCTCTAGCAATAGTTCCAAAAATTGTACTTTGTACCACTCCTGGGTCAAGAAAGCGGTGTGCTTCCTCTATTGTAATCATTAATGGTGTCGGCCGATCCAAAGGATTTTTACTTTGGAGAAATTTATCAGCTTTTTTGACATAATGCTCATGTATCCGTCTGGTAATCATATTTGTCACCAACATATATGAGAGCATATTGGACTGGGAACCAAATTCGATAACTACGTTTTTTCCAGCTTCTAAAGATTGGACGATATTTTTAATATAATTTTGCGGACAAGCACTTCGCATATATTTTAAACTATCTAAGCGAAAAAGTTTCCGCTGTAATGCCATAATTGAGCCTTTGTGTCCGCGTTTTTCGTCACAAAACATCTCAATATCTTCATTACTCATATTTAGTAATTGAATAATCCACGATTTACCCAACTCTGTAAAGAGGATATTAGCATTATCTAAAGCCGCTTCTGAAAGTCCTAAATCACGATTACATAGTTTAATATCTTCAACTTCAACCTGTTCATAGCTTAGATATAGTTCTTGTGCGTCTCTTACACCTCGGCGTTTAGTTGAATCTGGATCAAGTGTGTAAACTTCAACTTGTCCGGGAAATAGTTGTTTTAAACCTTTTACAGTATTAACGTTCTTTCCTTCTGCGACTGCTTCCCAACCATATTCTGAGTGCATATCAAAAATCAAGTTAACAGCCGCATTTTTACGAATAACCCCGGCTAAAATTAAGCGCGTCAGGAAAGATTTCCCAGTCCCCGATTTACCAAAAATCCCATTACTCCGTTCCACAAAGCGGTTTAAATCAATGCAAATCGGCACATCCATATCTAAGGGTTTACCGATTGAAAAGTTGTTACGATGAGGGTCATCTTCCCAGCCAAACACTTTGCGGAAGTCCTCCTCATTGGCTTCGTAAACTTGGCTAAAGTGACTAGGAATAGTTTTCACAGGTAATAATTCCATCGTCGTACTGGTTTGGGGTTGAAAGGATGCTAAACCAGTGGACGATGGGATAAAAGAATTAGGGGATTTACCATTGTTAGAAAAGCCAGATTCTGGAGATTCAGGGGTAAACATCAACATGGGTGCTAGGTTGATCATCCCATAAGTACCGCTACCTGCTAATACTTCACGCAGAAAGCTATCTTCCCAATTGGGAGGACTAGCTGTAATGCGGTCATTCGCCATACCCAAGGATACATCTGTTAGCATACAGAAAAAGCGCGATCGCATCCCTTGTACCACGAGAAATTTACCTACCCGCATATCTTCGACAGAAATATCTGGGTGTAATCTGACCTCCAAACCCCCAGTCAGAGAACCTTCAATAACAGAACCTAATGGTAATCCCAAATTCATTTTTGTTTGTTGTTCGTTGTTCGTTGTTATAGCAGGGAACAGGGAACAGGGAACAGGGAACAGGGAACAGGAAATATTGATA
>NZ_VILC01000031.1:43865-44974 GCF_009712065.1 Aphanizomenon sp. UHCC 0183
CTGCCTAATCAATTTGAATGCTTGTAGGTGCATTTCCTACGGGTGGTGTGATTCCTGGTAATGGTTTTCTAAATTGAGAGTAGATGCGATCGCGCCAAGCGAAAAATGCTTCATAATCAGGATTATTGGCTATACTCGACAACCCTTTCCCTCTGAGAGATACAGGTAAATCCAAATAAGCACCATCAGGAAACTTCAAAAGCATGGATAAACTAGCAACTGTTAAATCAGCTAAAGTTGGTTCATCACCTGTTAAATAAGGACTACCCACTAATAATTGGGTAATAATATCCAAATCTTGTTTTAAGCTAGTAACAGCCGCACTTACCACATCTGGTGTAAAACCGACACCAAAACCCAGTGCTGACAGAAAATCACTAGGAACACCTTCCACAACACTTCTAAGAATATCTGGAGTAGAAACTGGTAACAACGACTTACGAAAACTCTGATCTTGACTAATAGCTGCAAATAGAACCTTTCTACCTTTAACACCTATAGATTCATCAGCCCAATCTTCCAATAATAAAGTCAAAGCGCGTTTTTTGGGATCTATCGGTATCAGGGGATAATCTGGGTATTCTGAATCTAAATATTTAGCGATTTCTGTAGAATCAGCAATATATCTATTGCCATCTTTTAACACTGGAACTTGCTTTTGTCCAGTTAAACGAAATAATTCTAACTGGCCAATTCCTGGTGCAACTTCGATTTTGCGATACTCTAGTCCTTTATAATCTAGGATTAGACGAACTTTTTCGGAAAATTGAGATAGTTCCCACTGATATAGTTCTAGCATATTGTATATTCGGCAACTTGTTTAGTCGTTAGTTTTATAATTGTATCTTTAATTCTTAGCATTTTTCCTGTAAATTTACCATTTTCTGGGTTAAGTTGTTGCCCATCAAGTTGGAAATCACTCGAATTTGTGCAACAATCAGTTTCGGATTTTTATGGACATAAATTGATTTAGCACTGTTCGAGATACTTAAAATTTTCCCAATAGTTCATAGCATAAAATAGCATAAAAATGTTGAACCTGTTAGAGGATGTTTGAAAAGTTTTTAATGTATAAATAAATCCCTCTGGTAAACCTATCCAGTATTAAG
>NZ_VILC01000031.1:45154-47560 GCF_009712065.1 Aphanizomenon sp. UHCC 0183
ATCTTATTAATGTTTGATAACTTACATGGCTTGTCCATACAATCCTATTCCCTATCCCCCACCCACCAGGAGGTTCATCTCTATCAAAGCTGTGAAGACCTTAGCAACACTTTCCTCCAGGGTTTCTTTTTCAGAATCACAGACAACTTCTGGGTTAAGTGGTTCTTCATAGGGATCATCAATGCCCGTAAAACCCTTAATTATACCTGAACGGGCTTTTGCGTATAATCCTTTTACGTCTCTAGCCTCACAAACAGACAGCGGTGTATTTACATAAACTTCTACAAAATTTTCTGTCATATTCCGCACTTCATTTCTCACAGACCGATAGGGACTGATCGCAGATACAATGGCTATTACTCCATTACGACTAAGTAAGTTAGCAACAAAACCAATACGACGAATATTTGTATCCCTATCTTCCTTACTGAAACCTAGTCCCTGGGAAAGATTAGTACGGATAACATCCCCATCTAAAACTTCCACCAAATAATTACGCTTTTTTAATTCGGTTTCTACGGCTCTAGCAAGGGTAGATTTACCAGAACCGCTTAATCCTGTAAACCAAAGTGTAAAACCTTTATCTCTCATTTCCAACCATGAATACAACAGCATCCAACCTAGAAATTATCGCCCAAGTCAGTTCCTCTCCAGAACTAAGTAATTGGTTACAACATGAGCATATTAGCATTGCTTTCTCCAGTTATTACCAGCGCAGCCACCGCCACCTTTGCAGAAAACGGTACAGGCACAGTTTACACCGTCACCGCCACCGACGTAGAAGGTACAACCCTCACCTACAGTTTATCTGGTACGGATGCTAACCTCTTTAACATCACCAACGGCGTTGTCACCTTCAAAACCGCTCCTAACTTTGAAGTTCCCACTGACAACGGTGCAAATAACGTTTATGATATTAACGTTATTGCCAGTGATGGTACATTAACTGCCACACAAGCGGTAGCCATTACCGTTGGTAACGTTAACGAAGCTCCAGTTATTACCAGCGCTGCTACCGCCACCTTTGCGGAAAACGCCACAGGAACAGTTTACACCGTCACCGCTATGGATGTAGATGCAGCTACAACCCTCACTTACAGTTTATCTGGTACTGATGCTGGGTTATTTAACATCAATAATGGTGCTGTCACCTTCAAAACCGCTCCTAACTTTGAAGTTCCCACTGACAACGGTGCAAATAACGTTTATGATATTAACGTCATTGCCAGTGATGGTACATCAACCGCCACAGAAGCCGTTCCTAACTTTGAAGCGCCCGGTGATAACGTTTATGATATTAACGTTATTGCCAGTGATGGTACATTAACCGCCACACAAGCCGTAGCCATTACCGTTACTAACGTTAACGAAGCTCCAGTTATTACCAGCGCTGCTACCGCCACCTTTGCGGAAAACGGTACAGGCACAGTTTACACCGTCACCGCTACAGATGTAGATGCAGCTACAACCCTCACCTACAGTTTATCTGGTACTGATGCTGGGTTATTTAACATCAATAATGGGGAAGTCACCTTCAAAACCGCTCCTAACTTTGAAGCGCCCGGTGATAACGTTTATGATATTAACGTCATTGCCAGTGATGGTACATTAACCGCCACACAAGCGGTAGCCATTACCGTTACCAACGCACAATACTTTGCTGGTACACCTAATCCCGATATAATTGTAGCCAAACAAACTCCTGGCTTTGGTGGTATTAAGGATGTCGTGTTTAGTGGTGCTGGTAATGACGAGGTTGATAGTGCGGCTGCGGGCGCTCTTGCCGGTAATAACATTATTGACAGTGGTAGCGGCAATGATACCGTATTTTTAGCCAATGGCGATCGCGCTTTTGGTAGTGATGGCAATGACACATTTTTTGGCGACGAAGCCAGCAATTTCCGTGCCTCTGGTGGTGCTGGTAATGATATCTTCTTCCTGGGTAATGGTTCTAATGGTCGTGCCTTGGGTGGTGATGGTAACGATAAATTCTTTGTCGGTTTAGGTGGTGGCAACCTTTTATCTGGTGGTGCTGGCGCTGACCAATTCTGGATTGTCAATGCTGAACTACCAAAAGCCGCTAACACCATTCTAGATTTCCAAATTGGTACTGATGTGATTGGTATTTCTGGTGCTGCCAAATTAGGCATCACTACCGCCAATCTTACCTTGACTCAAGTTGGTACTGATACTGCGGTTATCTTTGGTGGTCAAACTTTAGCCACTTTAACTGGTATTCAAGCCAGCGCTCTGAGTGTAGCTAATCCTAATCAGTTTGTCCTAAGTATGTAGGCGGGAAAATTTATAACCATGTAACAAAACCTTAATCATAGGAGCTAAGGGTACTTTATCTACTAGTAGTTTTGTGACTGTTTAAACTACGTAGCGGTAAAATTGCAAGAGTTC